>JBAVNO010000349.1:0-2709 GCA_049691095.1 Alphaproteobacteria bacterium
GTCTCGGCCTGTTGCGTCTGCCGCCGCCGCGCGACCCCGCCATGTCCCACGGCTCGTGGGCGCGCTATGGCGAGGTGTTCCGGCACGACCCAATGCTGCGCGGCCGATTCGAGGCCCTGGCGCGCTCGGGCGCGCTTCTCGACACCGGCCTCTTCGATTCCGCGGGACTGAGCGGCGTGATCGCCGAGCACATGGCGGGCGGCGCCGATCACGCCAAGCTGCTCCACCAGTGCCTGACGCTCGAAAGCTGGCTTTCGCGCCACGGCCATGACGGAGTGGCGCAGGATGGCTGAGTCGCGGGCCCGCGCCACTCGGCCCGATGCGCTTTACGGATGCCCGCCGGGCCGCGTAGTCTCGGGTCCGCCCGCGGCACCTGGGCCGCGCGCGCACGGGCCCACGATCGCGGGAGATCGCCAAGACCGATGAACATTCTCGGAATCCACGACGGACACAATTGCGGCGCGACGCTGGTCTGCGACGGCCGCGTGGTCGCATCGGTGTGCGAGGAGCGCCTCACGAGGCGCAAGAACGAAGCCGGCTATCCCGCCCGCGCCATCGAGGAGGTGCTGCGGCTGGGCGGCGTCGCGGCCGGCGAGCTCGACGAGGTGGTGTACGCCTCGGAGTTCATGCACGCGCGCAACTATCTCGAGAACCTCGAGCCCTGGTACGTGGTCGGCCTCGCGGATCAGCGCAGCGAGGCCGAGCGGCCGGGCGATTACCGCCGCGTCGTATTCGAGACCCGCCGGCGCGAGCGCATCGCGGCGGCGACCGACCAGCTCGGCATCCCGGCCGGCAAGGTGAGCTTCGTCGAGCACCATCTGGCGCACCTGGCCGCCGCCTATTTCACCGCCCCCAACGTGCGCTCAGGCAAGCCCGTGCTGGGGCTCACCTGCGACGGGTCGGGCGACGGCATCGCGGCCACCGTCAGCGTCTGCCGGGACGGGCGGTTCGAGCGCATCGCGGTCACCGACCGCCACGCCTCGCTGGGCAAGATCTATTCGCGCGTCACGCTGCTCATGGGCATGAAGCCGTGGGAGCACGAATACAAGATCATGGGCCTCGCGCCCTACGCCGAGCCCGAGCGCGCGGAGCGCGCCGCCGACAAATTGCGCGCGGTGCTCAGGCTGCGCCAGGACGGGCTCGCCTTCGAGCAGGCGAGCGAGCTGTCCATGAACTACGTCTACGAATATCTCGAGAACAGCTTCCGCCGCGTGCGCTTCGACGTCGTCGCCGCCGCCACCCAGAAGTTCACCGAGGAAATGATGGTGAAGTGGGCGCAGGCCTGCGTGCGCAAGACCGGGATCGGCGACCTCGTGTGCGGCGGCGGCGTGTTCATGAACGTCAAGGCCAACATGGCCATCGCCGCGCTGCCCGAGGTGCGC
Source organism: Alphaproteobacteria bacterium (assembly GCA_049691095.1). Taxonomy (GTDB): domain Bacteria; phylum Pseudomonadota; class Alphaproteobacteria; order DATDPM01; family DATDPM01; genus JBAVNO01. The sequence goes on from JBAVNO010000349.1 coordinate 1,383, forward strand.
TCGATGTACGTCATGCCCAGCGCCAGCGACGAATCGCTCTCCATCGGCGCCGCGCTCCTGCGGGCGCACGAACGCAAGCCGGAGGCGGCCGCGGACCTCGGAACGCTGACGCACCTTTATCTGGGCGGCGCCTTCGACCGCGCGGCCGAGGAACGGGCGCTCGCCGACCGCCTCGACGGCGTCCCCGTGGAGATCACGGAGACCAACGACATGGAGCTCGCGGTGGCCGAGCTTCTGGCCAAGGGCGAGATCGTCGCGCGCTGTTCGGGCGCGATGGAATGGGGTGCGCGGGCGCTGGGCAACCGCAGCATCCTGGCCAGCGCCCACGATTTCCGCACCGTGGACAGCATCAACACCATGATCAAGAAGCGCGATTTCTGGATGCCGTTCGCGCCCTCGATCCGCGCCGAGAGCGCGGGGCGCTACTTCGACGACCCCAAGGACCTCAAGCCCTGGTTCATGACCTTCGCCTTCCCGACCCGCGCCGAGGGCCGCACCGAGCTCGCCGCCGCCTCGCACCCGCGCGACGGCACCATCCGGCCCCAGGTGGTGGGCGCGGACGCGAACCCCGGCTATCACCGCCTGATCTCGCATTTCGAATCGCTGACGGGCCGCGGCGGCGTCCTCAACACCTCGTTCAACCTCCACGGCGAGCCGATCGTCCATTCGCCGTCCGATGCCGTGCACGTGTTCGTGCGCTCCGGCCTTCGTCACCTCGCGCTCGGCAATTTCCTGGTCAGCAAGACCGGGGCGGCCCATGGTTGAGCGGGCCAAACCCGTCGCGCGTCCTGCGGCGCCGGGACCGGCCGGCAAAGGGCGCGATATCGCCTTCGTCGGCGTCCGCGCGCAGACGGACCGCCTGCGCGCCGAGCTGGAGCGCCGCGTCGCCGCCGGGGTCGACCACGGCCAGTTCATACTCGGCCCCGAGGTGGCGGAGCTGGAGGGGCAACTGGCGCGCTTTTCCGGGGCGCGCCACGCGCTCGCGGTCTCCAACGGCACCGACGCGCTGCTGATGGCCCTGATGGCCGAGGGCATCGGGCCGGGCGACGCGGTGTTCGTGCCCGCCTTCACCTTCGCCGCCACCGCCGAGGTGGTGGTGCTTGCCGGCGCGACGCCGGTCTTCGTCGACGTCGAGGAAGGCAGCTACAACCTCGATCCCGCCGCGCTGCGTAAGAAGGCCGGCGCGGTGGCGGATTCCGGGACGCTGCGCGCGCGCGCCGTCATCCCGGTGGACCTGTTCGGCCTTCCCGCCGACTACGACGCCATCGCCGCCGTGGCGCGCGACTTCGACATGTTCGTGATCGCGGACGCGGCCCAGAGCTTCGGC
>JBAVNO010000350.1:0-5477 GCA_049691095.1 Alphaproteobacteria bacterium
ATCGCCGCCATCAGCTCCATGCGGTTGTTGGTGGTGTCCGGCTCCCCTCCCGAGAGTTCCTTCTCAACGCCGCGGTAGTGCAGGATCGCGCCCCAGCCGCCCGGGCCCGGATTGCCGCTGCAGGCCCCGTCGGTGAAGATCTCCACCGTCCCTGATTGCGTGCGCGCGGCCGTCAACCCGGAATCCTCACTCGAGACCGTAGGCGCCGGGCCCGGTGACGCTCTGGTGGAAGCGCAGCTTGTCGCGATATTCGAGCGGGTCCTTGGGGCGCACCACGGCGCCGCCCTGCCGGTGCAGCCAGTCATAGAGGCGGGTCAGCAGGAACCGCATCGCGCCGCCGCGGGCGAGCAGGGGCAGCGCCTCGAACTCGTCCTTCGAGAAAGGGCGCACTTTCCGATATCGCGACAGCATCTGGCGCGCCTTGGTGACGTTGAAGCTGCGGTCCTTCTCGAAGCACCAGGCGTTGAGACAGATGGCGAGGTCGTACGCGAAGAAGTCGTTGCAGGCGAAATAGAAGTCGATCAGGCCGGAGAGCTTGTCGCCGAGGAAGAACACGTTGTCGGGGAACAGATCGGCGTGGATGATTCCGGCCGGCAAATTCCTCGGCCAATGGGATTCCAGGAACGAAAGCTCGGTCTCGATCTCGCCCGCAAGGTCGGGGTGCACCTCGTGTGCCCGCGCCCGGCTTGGTTCGAACAGCGGCCGCCAGCCGGAAACCGACAGACTGTTGGGCCGCGACATGGTGAAGCCGCGCCCCGCCAGGTGCATGCGCGCCATGGCCTGGCCCAGCTCGCCGCAGTGATCGGGGGTGATCCGCCGCGGCCACATGCCGGTCAGGAACGTGATGATCGCCGCCGGGCGTCCGGCTAATTCGTTGAGCGCGCGGCCCTTGCGGTCGTGGATCGGCGTCGGGCAGGCGATGCCGTTTCCCGCCAGATGCTCCATGAGGGAAAGGAAGAAGGGAAGGTCCTCGCGCGCCACCCGCTTCTCGTAGAGCGTGAGGATGAACGTGCCGCGGTCGGTCTGGAGGATGTAATTGGAGTTCTCGACCCCTTCGGCGATGCCCTTGAAGGAGACCAGCTCGCCGATGTCGTAGCCGGCGACGAACCGGGCCAGATCCTCGTCGCTGATTTCGGTATAGACGGCCATGGCGGGCCCTAGGTCCGAATGCGACGGATGCGCATGGGCGCTCGGCGTTGCAACGCTTGTGATGTCATCGTCGATGCCCTAGATTTTTGCCCGGCCGCGAGCGAAAGCATGCGGCTCGGCTCGAATTCGGCGGCATGGTTTCCCCCGTGCCAAGGTAATATAGGCGGACGGTCGAAGGAAGACGGACATGGCCGAACCCATAGCGGCGAAGCTCGCCCCGTTCCCGGTCGACGTGAAGGAGGGCGAAACCTATTACTGGTGCGCCTGCGGGCGGAGCCAGAGCCAGCCCTTCTGCGACGCCTCCCACGCGGGCACCGGGATCGAGCCCATGGTCTATGTCGCGCCCGCCACGCGCACCGCGTATTTCTGCGGCTGCAAGGCGTCCAAGACCAAGCCGCTTTGCGACGGCACCCACAACAGGCTGATCGCCGAGCAGAAAGGCTGACGCGGTCCCTTCAAACGCGAAACGCCCCGCTCTTCGGGGCGTTTTCCTTTTGGGTCGCGTGCGCGGCCTAGTGAAGTTTCTTGGGAAGCTCCTCGATCGCCGCCGCCGTCAACGCATCGGCGCGGGTCTGGTCCAGGTTCTGGACCAACAGCCGCTTGGTCGCGGCGACGGCCACCTCCACTGCCAGGTTCCTCACCTCTTGGAGGGCGTGCGCTTGGGCCTGGGCGATGCGGTCCAGCGCCATCTGTTCGCGCCGGGCCAGCGCCGCGTTCAACTCCTCTTCGGCCTTGGCCTTGATCTGGGACGCCTCCCGTTCGGCGAAGGCGACGATCTCCTCGGCCTCCTTGACTGCCTCGCGCTGTTTGCGCTGATAGGCGGCGAGCGCGCTGTTGGCTTCCTCGCGCAGCCGCGCCGCCTCCTCGATCTCGGAGCGAATCTTGGCCGCGCGCGCGTCGAGGGCGCCGACGATCACCTTCTTGAGCGGCCGGAACGTCGCCGCCACGAACAGCACGAAGGCAATCGCGACCCAGAACTCGGGCGAGGCGAAAAAGCCTTCCTGGTGTTCCATCACCGTTTCTCCGAAAGGGCCTGGTCCACCGCGGCGTCGACCTGGCTGGCTTCGGGCTTGCTTCCGATCAGCTTGCCGGTGGCTGCCGCGGCGGCCTCGGCGGCGATGACGCGCATGCTGCCCATGGCGCTCGCGCGGGCGGCATCGATCCGTTCCTCCGCCGCCTTCGTCTCGACCGCCATCCGCTCGTTGAGCTTGGCCTGCTTGGCCGCGGCCTCGCTCGCCGCCTGATCGGCCAGCGCCTTGAGCAGAAGCTGGGCCCGGGCGCGGGCGATCTGGAGCGTGCGCTCATAGGCCTGGGCGGCCTCTTCGGCCTCCTTCTTCAATTGCTCGGCCTTGTCCAGATCGTCGTCGATGCGGTCTCGCCGCTCGTCGAGCACCTGGGCCACGCGAGGAAGCGCGACCCGCGCCATCACCAGGTACAGGACGACGAAGATCAGGACGAGCCAGAAGATCTGGGTGGGAAAGGTGGAGGGATCGAATTGGGGCATTGCGTGCCTTCCCGCGCCGGCCCGCTCCCGGGCGGGCCGTGTGCCTTAGGTGAACAGGATCAGGAACGAGATGAGCAGGGCGTAAAGGGCCACCGCTTCCACGAGCGCGAAGCCCAACATGCTCATGGGAAACACCTGCGGCCTGGCCGAGGGATTGCGCGCGATCGCCCCGATGAGAGAGGCGAAAATACTGCCGATACCCGCGCCCACGCCTCCAAGGCCGATCACGGCGAGGCCGGCTCCGATCATCTTTGCGGCATTCAGTTCCATGACTTCTTTCCCCTTTCACACGATAACGATTGTCACCACCGAATCGGCCGGCCTTGCGCCGGAACGCCGATCAATGCAGATGCAGGGCGTCGTTCAGATAAAGACAGGTCAGCACCGTAAACACATAGGCCTGAAGGAAGGCGACCAGGAGCTCGAACGCGATCAGCGCCACGTCCATGACCAGCGGCGCCCAACCGCCCAACAAGCCAAGACTGATGATGAAGCCCGCGAACACCTTCAGCATCGTGTGGCCCGCCATCATGTTGGCGAAGAGACGGATGGACAGGCTCACGGGCCGCGAGAGATACGAAATGACCTCGATCGGGATCATCAGCGGCATCAGGGCGATGGGAACGCCCTTGGGCACGAAGAACGAAAGGAAATGCAGGCCGTGCTTGACGACGCCCACGATCGTCACCCCCACGATCACGGTCAGCGCCAGGGACGCCGTGACGACGATGTGGCTGGTGAAGGTGAAGCTGTAGGGAAGGAGACCGAGCAGATTCCCGAACAGGATGAACATGAACAGCGAGAACACGAAGGGGAAGAACTTGCGCCCCGCGGTGCCCACATTGTCGCGAACCATGTTGCCGACGAATTCGTACGCCATTTCGGCGGCCGACTGCCAGCGGCCGGGCACCAGGTCGCGCCCGCGCATGCTGAGCGTGACGAACAGCGTGATCGCGGTCACGGCCGCGGCCATCGCCAGCGAAGAATTGGTGAACGAGATGTCGACGCCGCCGATCTCGATCGGGACGATGGGGTGGATTTCGAATTGGTGCAGCGGACTCGCCACGCTTCCCCCGTCAGCTTGTTATCTTACGTCCCCGGGCGGCTCGTTTCCGGGCGGCGCGTCGGGTGGATTCGCGGAACCGTCCCCCGAGCCCATTCCCGCCACCGTGCGATAGACATTCAACACGCCGGCGCCGGCGCCGAGGAAGAAGAATACCACCAGTCCCCACGGCTCGGTCCCGAGCCAGATATCCAACAACCGCCCCACGCCGGCCCCGACCGCGAGCGCCGAAACCAGCTCGACGCCAATCCGGAATGCGAAACCGAGCCCGGTGAACCGCACGCCGCCTTCGTTTCCGCCGGCCGGCTTCCGCTCGCGTTCCCGCGCCTGACGGAGCCTCGCCCCCAAGTTTTCGAGCGACGGCGGCTCGCCTTCGGGAGTTTCCGGCCCGGTCATCGCGGCCCCATCATCGCGGCCCCGCCCTCATGGCCCGGAATCCCTTGAGTTCGGCCCGTTTAGAGGCCCCCGACCGCAAAGCGGCTGGCACCATAGGAGGTGGTCTAAAATGAGTCAAGGGGACCGGACGTCGCCCCGGGCACGGGGCATAAAGCGTTTGCGAACAATCGGATAGTCAAAAGCGACGGGGGCGCCTCGAGGCCGGCTTCAGGCCGTCTGGCGCAGCCGCTCGGCGTCGGCCAGATCCACCGACACGAGCTGGGAGATGCCGCGTTCCACCATGGTGACGCCGAACAGCCGGTGCATGCGCGCCATGGTGATCCGGTGGTGGGTCACGAGCAGGAACCGGGTCGCCGACGAGTGGGCGATCTCCTCGACCAGCGTGCAGAACCGGTCCACGTTCGCGTCGTCGAGCGGCGCGTCCACCTCGTCCAGCACGCACACCGGGGCCGGATTGGTGAGGAACACGGCGAACAGCAGCGCCAGCGCGGTCAGCGCCTGCTCGCCGCCGGACAGGAGCGAAAGGATCTGCAGCCGTTTCCCCGGCGGGCTGGCGAAGATTTCGAGCCCGGCGTCGAGCGGGTCTTCGGCCTCGGTCAGCTTCATGTGGGCGCGCCCGCCCCCGAACAGGCGGACGAACAGTTCCTGGAAATGGCGATCGACTTCGTTGAACGCGGCCAGGAGCCGTTCGCGGCCCTCGCGATTCAGATTCGAGATTCCCTGGCGCAGCCTGGAGATGGCGGAGATCAGATCCTCGCGCTCGGTCCGGAGATTGGAGATCTGGGTCTCGATCTCGGCGGCCTCGGTCTCGGCGCGCAGGTTCACGGGGCCGATATTGTCGCGCTCGCGCAGCAGGCGTTCGAGCCGGGTCTCGACCGTTTCCATGGGCGGAAGCTCGTCGCCGGAATCGACGCCGCCGGCCGCCAAAGCCTCCTCGGGGGCGCAGCCGAGCTTCTCTTCGATCCGGTCCGCCACCACCTGCAAGGCCTGTTCCGCCTGTTCCACGTGGGCCTCGGCGCGCACCCGGCCCTCGCGCGCCTCGCCCAATCGCGTCTCCTCGCGTTTCAAGGCCTGGTCGGCCTCCTTGAGGCGCACCTCGGCCTCCGCAAGCTCTTCCGCGGCCTCGCCGCGCGCCGTTTCGGCCACCGCGATCTCGTCTTCGAGCCGGTTGCGCCGGGCGGCGATCTCGGCCGGCTTCTGATCCAGGGCGGCGCTTTCCTCGGCCAGCGCCTTGAGCCGCTGCTCCAGTTCGGCGAGCTGGCGGGCGGCCCCGTCCGCGCGGGTCTGCCACGACGCCCGTTCATCCCGGCACCGCGCCAGCCGGTCGGCACGGGCCTCGGCCTCGCGCACCAGATGGGCGTGCGC
>JBAVNO010000351.1:0-1883 GCA_049691095.1 Alphaproteobacteria bacterium
ATCTTCCTCGCCATGTCGCGCGACGGGCTGCTGCCCCCCGTGTTCGCCCGGGTCAACGCCAGGACCCGCACGCCGGTGCGCGTGATCCTGGCGAGCGGCGTCCTGATCGCGCTCATCGCCGGCTTCACGCCCATCACCCACGTGGCCGAGCTCGTCAACATCGGCACCCTGTTCGCGTTCGCGCTGGTGTGCGGCGGAGTGGTGGCGCTGCGCTACACCGCACCCGACCTGCACCGGCCCTTCCGCACGCCGTGGTCGCCGCTGGTCCCGGTCCTCGGCATCGTGTTCTGCCTCTATCTGATGTTCAGCCTGCCGGGCATCACCTGGGTGCGCTTCTTCGGCTGGATGGCGATCGGGCTCGTCGTCTACTTCTCATACTCCTACCGCAACAGCCTGCTGGCGCGGCAGGCGGCCTGAGCGGGGCGCGAGCCGGACGGCGCGAGGGAGGTGCCATGACGCGGACGGTCGCAGGGCGGATGATCCCTGGGCGGACGGTCCCTGGGCGGATGATCCACGGCGTCACCGTCGAGTGCGTCCAGGGGAACATCGCGGCCCAGGGCGGGATCGACGCCGTGGTCAACGCCGCCAATGCCGCGCTGATGCCGGGCGGTGGCGTGGCGGGCGCGATCCACCGCGCGGCCGGGCCGGGGCTGGCCGGGGAGTGCCGGCCGCTGGCGCCCATTGCCCCGGGCGAGGCCGTCGTCACCGGCGCCCACAACTTGCCCAACCGGTTCGTGATCCACTGCCTCGGGCCCGTCTATGGGCGCGACGAGCCCTCCGACCAATTGCTCGCCGCGTGCTACCGCAACGCGCTCAGACTCGCGGAAGAGAAACGCATCGCCTCCATCGCCTTCCCGGCGATTTCGACCGGCGTGTTCGGCTATCCCATGCGCGAGGCGGCCCGTGTGGCGTTTGCGACCGTGCTCGCGGAACTGCCGCGGCTTTCCTCGCTCAAGCGCATCCGCTTCGTCCTCTTCGATGCCGCCGATCACAAGCTCCACGCGGAGGTTCTGGAAGAACTCGCGGGGGAGATGGGGGAGGGATAGGGAGCGCAGCGCATGGGTACCCGTCAGAGCACCGAGCCGGCTTTTCCGACTGCATCGGAGATCCGGCAATAACGCATTGGCATCGCTATCTTTTTTCTCATCGCATTGCATTGCCTTCAAGCTGGCCGGTATGCAACCATAAACAATCCTTATCAGGGGGCGCGGCGTGGCAGCGGATATCGCAGAGATCGAACGGCGCCTATGGCGCTCAGCGGATCAGCTTCGGGCCAACTCCGGCCTGAAGCCATCCGAATATTCCCGACCGGTTCTCGGCCTCCTATTCCTGCGTTACGCCGATGCAAAATTCGCCGACGCCGAAAACGCACTGAAGCCCAAGCCGGGCTCGCGCCTCACGCCGGGACCGGATGCCTTCAAGGCACGCGGTGTCCTCTATCTCACACCCGAGGCCCGCTTCTCCTATCTGCGAGACTTACCAGAAGGTGCCAACCTCGGTGCCGCTCTCAATCACGCCATGGCCAATATCGAAGAGAACAATCCCGAGCTAGCGGATACGCTGCCCAAGAATTACCAGGAGGTACCGAACACCGTCCTGGTCGAGCTCATCAAACTCCTCGACCCCGTGGACCTCGAAGGCGACGCCTTCGGGAAGGTCTATGAATTCATGATGGGCGAATTCGCGATGCAGGAGATGCAGAAGGGCGGCGAGTTCTATACGCCCGCGGCCATCGTGCGCCTCATCGTCGAGATCATCGAGCCCTATCACGGCCGCATTCTCGATCCTGCCTGCGGTTCCGGCGGCATGTTCGTGCATTCGGCCGAGTTCGTGCGTGCGCACAAGCACGAACCGGGCAAAGAGCTTTCGCTGTTCGGCATCGA
>JBAVNO010000352.1:0-1869 GCA_049691095.1 Alphaproteobacteria bacterium
TGGTGCTGCGCACTTCGGCGTTGAACCACACCCGTTGCTCGACCTCCACGGGCGTCGCGAGCTGCCGGCCCTCCTCGAGCGCGACCTGTTGGAGCCATCCCTGCCAAAGGCCCCGGACGTAGCCGGCCACGATCCGGGCGCGGTTGGCGTCGGTGCCGTTAATGACGAGCTGTATGGGGGCCCCCGTCGATCGCCACAGATTCTCGGCGAAATCGCTGCGCAGCACCACGATCGCCTCGACCTCATGCTTGAGCAGCGCGCGCTCGGCTACACGGCGGTCGCGCAAGAAGACCGGGGCGAAATAGCTGGAGTTGACGAACGAGACCGCGAACCGCGCCGCGTCGGGTGTCGGCTCCTCCACCACCAGGGCCACCGGTATGTTCTTGGCATCGAGCGAGACGCCATAGCCGAACAGGAACAGCAGAACGAGCGGCAGCACGAACGCGATCGAGATACTGCTCGGATCGCGCACGATCTGAAGGCTTTCCTTGCGTATCAGGCCCCTGAGCCGGCGCCAGCCGAGCCCCCGGACGCGCCGGGGCGGCGTTCCGGATGCGGCCGCCCCGGGCTTCGGTACCGCGGTCATGGCGGCATCTCCCGGTCCGATGCCTCGATCAGACGCACGAAGACGTCTTCAAGCGTGGGCTCCTCGCCGGTGGCCTCCGCCTGTCTCTCCTTGAGTTCGTCGGGCGAGCCGGTGGCGACCAGCCGGCCGCGGTAGACGATCCCGACACGGTCGCAGTATTCGGCCTCATCCATGAAATGGGTGGTCACCATGATGGTGACGCCCGTTTGGGCCATGGCGTTGATGCGGTCCCAGAACTCGCGCCGGATCAGCGGGTCGACGCCCGAGGTGGGCTCGTCGAGGAACAGGACGTCGGGCTCGTGCATCAGCGCGCATCCGAGCGAAAGCCGCTGCTTGAAGCCCAGCGGCAGCGTGCCGCTCACGGCGTCGGCGACGGGCGCCAGCGCGAACTCGTCCAGCACCCAATCCATGCGCGCGCGCTTGCGGCGCCCCCAGAGTCCGTAGGCATCGGCGAAGAAGCTCAGATTCTGGGCCACGCCCAAATTTCCGTAGAGGGAAAATTTCTGCGGCATGTAGCCGATCCGCCCGCGGGCCACCGCGCTGGCGCGCGCAAGGTCGATGCCCATCACGCGGGCCGTGCCCGCCGACGGGGCGAGAAGCCCCAGAAGCATCTTGAAGGTCGTGGACTTGCCGGCCCCGTTGGGCCCCAAGAGGCCGAAGATTTCGCCCCGCGCGACCTCGAACCCGATGCCGTCCACGGCCCGGAACGGACCGAAGGTGCGGACCAGGTCGTGAACCTCGATGGTGGCGCCGTGATCTTGCGGGGCCCGGCCGATCCCGCCAGGGCGTATCGGCGCCGCGGATACCGGCTCTGCGGGCGTTGGTTTCGGCTTGCCCGCCTGCGCCGCCGGCGCGCCGGGGGATTCTCCCGTCTCTTTCAGCACGGCGACAAAGGCGTCCTCGAGGCGCGGTTCCACGGGGCGAATCTCGGCCTCGCGCGCCGCTTCGCCCAAGAGCGCTTCGATCACGGTCACGCCCGCTCCGGCCGCAAGCAAGACCCGGATGTGGCGGCCTTGAATGAGCGCATCGAGCACACCGTCGTCGCCGCGCAGCCGCGCGAGCGCGCCACGCTTTTGCGCCGGCGGTACGGTGACGAGGAAGGTACGGCCCGCAAGCCGCGCGCTCATCGCCATGGGATCGCCCCGGCGCAGGAGCCGCCCCTCGTGCAGCAGCAGCACCTCGGGGCAGCGCTCGGCCTCGTCGAGATAGGCGGTGCTCCACAGCACGCCGATACCCTCGGCGACGAGCTCGGTCACGATCTGCCACAGCTCGCGCCGCGAGAC
>JBAVNO010000353.1:0-18115 GCA_049691095.1 Alphaproteobacteria bacterium
GGGGACAATGTGGCGATGACGGTGGAGCTGATCGCGCCCATCGCCATGGACGAGGGCTTGCGGTTCGCGATCCGCGAGGGCGGCCGCACCGTGGGCGCCGGCGTCGTCGCCTCCATCATCGCGTAGAGATTGGCATCGAAACCCGCGCGCATCGCCGGCCTGCTGAGGAACGAGTGACATGGACAGCCAGAACATACGCATCCGCCTGAAGGCGTACGATCACCGGGTGCTCGACCAGTCGACGGCCGAGATCGTCAACACCGCCAAGCGCACGGGCGCGCAGGTGCGCGGGCCCATCCCGCTGCCCACGCGGATCGAGAAGTTCACGGTCCTTCGCTCGCCGCACATCGACAAGAAGTCGCGCGAGCAGTTCGAGATCCGCACCCACAAGCGGCTCCTCGATATCATCGACCCCACGCCCGGTACGGTGGACGCGCTGATGAAGCTCGATCTCGCCGCCGGCGTGGACGTGGAGATCAGGCTGTAGGACGAACCATGCGCTCCGGTCTCATTGCCCAGAAACTCGGCATGTCGCGCGTCTTCACCGACGACGGCGAACACGTGCCCGTGACCGTGCTCAAGGTCGACAACTGCCGCGTGGTCGCGGTCCGCACCAAGGAGCGCGACGGCTACACCGCGGTGCAGCTCGGCACCGGGCGCGCCAAGGTCAAGAACGTCACCAAGGCCATGCGCGGCCATTTCGCCAAGGCCAAGGTCGAGCCGACGCGCAGACTGTTCGAATTCCGGGTCGCCGACGACGCGGTGCTCGATGTCGGCGCCGAATTGAGCGCCGAGCATTTCGTGGTCGGGCAGTTCGTGGACGTGACCGGCACCAGCATCGGCCGCGGGTTCGCGGGCAGCATGAAGCGGCACAATTTCTCCGGCCTCGAGGCCTCCCACGGCGTGTCGGTGTCGCATAGGAGTCATGGTTCGACCGGCCAGCGCCAGGATCCGGGCAAGGTCTTCAAGGGCAAGAAGATGGCCGGCCACATGGGCGACGTGCGGGTGACGGCCCAGAGCCTCAAGGTGGTGGCGACCGACGGCGAGCGCGGCCTGATCCTGGTCAAGGGGGCCATTCCCGGCGCCAAGGGCGGCTATGTCCTGGTCGCGGACGCCAAGAAGAAGCCGGCGCCCAAGGACGTCCCCTATCCGGCGGCCGTGCGTGGCGCCGGAGCGAAGGCCGCGGAGGCCGCCGAAGGCGCGCCGGCCGAATCGGCGCCAGCCGAGAAGAAGGAATAGGGCCGATGAAGAGCAAGGTCATCAGCCTCGACAACAAGGAAGTCGGCAACATCGAGCTGAGCGACGCCGTGTTCGGCGTGCCGGTGCGGCCCGACATCCTGACCCGCATGGTCAATTGGCAGCTCGCCAAACGGCGCTCCGGCACCCACAAGGCCAAGGGCATCAGCGACATCAGCGGCACGACCGCCAAGCCGTACCGGCAAAAGGGCACCGGCCGCGCCCGCCAGGGAAGCCTGCGCTCGCCCCAGTTCCGCGGCGGCGCCGTGATCTTCGGCCCGGTGGTGCGCAGCCACGCCTTCGACTTGCCGAAGAAGGTGCGCAAGCTCGCCCTCAGGTCCGCACTCTCCAGCAAGCAGGCCGACGGCAAGCTGGTGGTCCTCGAATCGACCGACCTGGACAAGCCCAAGACCAAGGAGCTGGTGTCCCGGCTCAAGAAGCTCGGCTGGAGCTCGGCGCTCATCATCGACGGCCCCGAGGTGAACGCGAATTTCGGCCGCGCGGCGCGGAACCTGCCCGGGATCGACGTGCTGCCGCAGCAGGGCATCAACGTCTACGACATCCTGCGCCGCGACACGCTGGTCCTCACCAAGGCCGCGGTCACGCACCTGGAGGAGCGCCTGAAATGAAGAAGGCGGCCGAAACCAAGAAGACCCGGACCAAGCCGGCCAAGGGCGCGAAGAAGCCGGCCGTGAGCGCGGCCAGCTACGATCTGGTGCTGCGGCCCGTGATCACCGAGAAGGCGACGCTGGGCTCCGAGCACAACCAGGTCACCTTCAGGGTCTCGAAGACCGCGACCAAGCCGCAGATCAAGTCGGCGGTCGAGGGCCTGTTCAACGTCAAGGTCGAGAAGGTGAACACGCTCCGCGTGAAGGGAAAGAAGAAGCGCTTCCGCGGCCGGGTCGGGCAGCGTTCGGACTACAAGAAGGCGATCGTGACTCTGGCCGAGGGCCAGAGCATCGACGTGACGACGGGAATCTAGGGGCGTAGAGGCGATGGCACTCAAAACCTTCAAGCCGACCACACCCAGCCTGCGCGGGCTCGTCTCGGTCGACCGTTCCGAGCTTTGGAAGGGGCGGCCCGAGAAAAGCCTGACCGAAGGCCAGCACAACACCGGCGGACGCAACAGCCAGGGGCGCACCACGATCTGGCATCACGGCGGCGGCCACAAGCGGCTCTACCGCAGGATCGACTTCAAGCGCCTGAAGCACGACGTCCCCGCGACCGTCGAGCGCATCGAGTACGATCCCAACCGGACCGCGTTCATCGCCCTGCTGCGCTACGAGGACGGGCAGCTGTCGTACATCCTGGCGCCGCAGCGGCTGCGCCAGGGCGACAAGGTCGTCTCGGGCGAGCGCGCCGACATCAAGCCGGGCAACGCGCTGCCGATGAAGAACATCCCGGTCGGCACCATCATCCACAACGTGGAGATGAAGCCGGGCAGGGGCGGCCAGATCGCGCGCTCCGCGGGCACCTACGTGCAGCTCGTCGGCCGCGACGCCGGCTACGCGCAGCTCCGCCTCTCGTCGGGCGAGATGCGGATGGTGCGGGCCGAGTGCATGGCCACCATCGGCGCGGTCTCGAACCCCGACCAGCAGAACATCAACATCGGCAAGGCCGGCCGCAACCGGTGGCGCGGCTGGCGCCCGGTCACGCGCGGTGTGGCCATGAACCCCATCGACCATCCCCACGGCGGCGGCGAGGGGCGCACCTCGGGCGGCCGCCATCCGGTCACGCCCTGGGGCAAGCCGACCAAGGGTCGCAAGACCCGCAAGAACAAGGCGACGGACAAGTACATCATCCGCCGCCGGAACAAGGCGTAGGGAGAGCGGCAGTGGCACGGTCTACATGGAAAGGTCCGTTCGTCGATGGCTACCTTCTCAAGAAGGCGGAGAAGTCGAGGGCGTCGGGGCGCAACGAGATCATCAAGATCTGGTCGCGGCGGTCCACCATCCTGCCGCAGTTCGTGGGCCTGACCTTCGGCGTCTATAACGGGCGCAAGTTCCTGCCCGTGCTGGTGACCGAGAACATGGTCGGCCACAAGTTCGGCGAATTCGCGCCCACCAGGACGTTCTTCGGCCACTCGGCCGACAAGAAGGCGAAACGGGTGGCGCCGGCGCCATGAGCAAGCAGGCGGCACAACGGCGGCTGGCCGAGAACGAGGCCATGGCGATGGTGCGGGGCCTGCGCGTGAGCCCGCGCAAGCTCAACCTCGTGGCGCAGACCATCCGCGGCAAGACCGCGTCGGCGGCGCTTCACGAGCTGACGTTCTCGAAGCGGCGCATCGCCAAGGACGTGAAGAAGGCGCTGCAGGCGGCCATCGCCAACGCCGAGAACAATCACCAGCTCGATGTCGATCGCCTGGTGGTGGCCGAGGCCAGCGTCGGCAAGGGCCTGGTCCTGAAGCGATTCCGCCCCAAGGCGCGCGGGCGCGTGGGCCGGATTTTGAAACCGTTCAGCCGCCTGACCATCGTGGTCCGGGAGCGCGAGGAGACCGCCTGATGGGTCAGAAAGTCAATCCGATCGGCCTGCGTCTCGGCATCAACCGGACCTGGGACTCGCGCTGGTACTCCGATGCCGGCTACGCCCAGTTGCTGCACGAGGATCTGAAGCTGCGCGACTACCTATTCAAGCGCCTCAACCAGGCCGGAATCAGCCGCGTCATCATCGAGCGGCCGGCCAAGCGCGCGCGGGTCACGATCCACACCGCGCGGCCGGGCGTCGTGATCGGCAAGAAGGGAACCGACATCGACCAGCTGCGCGCCGATCTCACCAAGATGATCGGCAACGACGTGAGCCTGAACATCGTCGAAGTGCGCAAGCCCGAGATCGACGCCAAGCTGGTGGCCGAGAACATCTCCCAGCAGCTCGAGCGCCGGGTCGCCTTCCGCCGCGCCATGAAGCGCGCGGTCCAGTCGGCCATGCGGTTGGGCGCGCTCGGCATCCGCATCAACTGCAGCGGGCGTCTGGGCGGCGCGGAAATCGCGCGCATGGAATGGTACCGCGAGGGACGCGTGCCCCTGCACACGCTGCGCGCCGACGTCGATTACGGCACCGCGACCGCGAACACCACCTACGGCACCTGCGGCGTCAAGGTCTGGGTGTTCAAGGGCGAGATCCTGGAACACGACCCCATGGCCCAGGACAAGCGGGCCGCCGAAACCCAAGTGGCGCGCTAGGTGGCGCGCTAGGTGGCGCGCTAGGCGGCGCGGTGAAGCGCGCGTCGAAGAACGCCGGAGAATAGGGAATGCTGAGTCCGAAGCGTACGAAATACCGCAAAGCCCACAAGGGCCGGGTGAAGGGCAACGCGACCTCGGGCGCGAACCTCACCTTCGGCTCGTTCGGGCTCAAGGCGACGACGCCGGGGCGCGTCACCGCCCGCCAGCTGGAAGCCGCGCGGCGCGCGATCACGCGCCACATGAAGCGCGTGGGCCGGGTGTGGATCCGCATCTTCCCCGACGTGCCGGTCTCGACCAAGCCGGCCGAGGTGCGCATGGGAAGCGGCAAGGGCACACCCGAATACTGGATGTGCCGCATCAAGCCGGGCCGGATCATGTTCGAGATCGACGGCGTGCCGCGGACCGTGGCGCAAGAAGCCTTCACGCTCGGCGCCGCGAAGCTGCCGGTGCGCACGCGCGTCGTCAGCAGGCTCGGCGAAGGGAGATAGGGCGATGAAGTCGCAGGACTTCCGGACCAAGACCGACGACGAGCTGAAGACGCAGCTTTCGGACCTCAAGAAGGAGTCGTTCAACCTTCGCTTCCAGAAGGCGAGCGGCCAGCTCGAAAATTTGAGCCGGGTGCGGGAAGTGCGCCGCGACATCGCGCGCATCCGGACGGTTCTGAACGAACGCGCGCGCGTCGCGTCGTAGGAGAAAGGCATGCCGAAGCGCATCATGCAGGGAGTCGTGGTCAGCGACGCGAACGACAAGACCGTGGTCGTGCGGGTCGAGCGGCGCATCAAGCATCCCGTCTACAAGAAGTACATCACCCGGTCGAAGCGGTACCATGCGCACGACGAGCAGAACCGGTGCAAGACCGGCGACGTGGTCCGCATCGTCGAATGTCGGCCGATTTCGAAGATGAAGCGGTGGGCGGTCCTGAGCGACGCCCAGGCCGCGGCGAAATAAGGACGGTTCGCAATGATCCAGATGCAGACAAACCTGGAGGTCGCCGACAATTCGGGCGCGCGCCGGGTGCAGTGCATCAAGGTGCTGGGCGGCTCGAAGCGGAAGTCCGCGACCGTGGGCGACGTGATCGTGGTGTCGGTCAAGGACGCCATCCCGCGCGGACGGGTGAAGAAGGGCGACGTCTACCGCGCGGTGGTCGTGCGCACGGCCAAGGAAATCCGCCGCGCCGACGGAAGCACGATCCGGTTCGACCGCAATGCCGCGGTCCTCATCAACGCGCAAGGCGAGCCGATCGGAACGCGCATCTTCGGCCCGGTCACGCGGGAGCTGCGCGCCAAGCAGTACATGAAGATCATCTCGCTCGCGCCCGAGGTGCTGTGATGGCGACGAAGATGAAGATCAAGAAGGGCGACAACGTGATCGTCATCACGGGCAGGGACAAGGGCAAGAAGGGAAGCGTGCTCAAGGTTCTGACCGCGGAGCAGCGCGTGGTGGTGCAGGGCGTCAACATGGTCAAGCGCCACACCCGCCCGAGCGCGGCGGGAGCCGGCGGGATCGTCGAGAAGGAAGCGGCGATCCACGTCTCCAACGTGGCCCACGTGGATCCCAAGGGCAACAAGCCGACCCGCGCCGGATTCAAGAGTCTGGCCGACGGCCGCAAGGTCCGGTTCGCGCGGCGCTCCGGCGAAGTTATTGATCGGTAGGGCGGATTCGTCATGACACGGTTGCGGGAGCATTACGAAACGGTGGTGAGGCCGGCGCTCATCAAGGAGTTCGGCTACAAGAACGCGCTCGAGGTGCCGAAGCTCGAGAAGATCGTGGTGAGCATGGGCGTGGGCGAGGCGGTGCAGGACAGCAAGAAGATCGACGCCGCCGCCAACGACCTGACGCTGATCGCCGGGCAGAAGCCGATCATCACCCGGGCCAAGAAGTCGATCGCGACCTTCAAGCTGCGCGAGGGCATGAAGATCGGCTGCAAGGTGACGCTGCGGCGCGCGCGCATGTACGAGTTTCTCGACCGGCTGGTGAACGTCGCGCTCCCCCGGGTGCGCGATTTCCGCGGCGTGTCGGGCAAGAGTTTCGACGGCCGGGGCAACTATGCCCTGGGATTGAAGGAGCAGATCGTGTTTCCCGAGATCGACTACGACAATGTCGACCAGGTTCGGGGCATGAATATCGTGATTTGTACGACGGCGAAGACCGACAAGGAGGCATTGGCCCTCCTCAAGGGCTTCAACATGCCGATTCGCAATTGAGGTTCGGAGCCCGGAATGGCGAAAAAGAGCGCTGTTGAAAAGAACAAGAGGCGAGCCAATCTCGCCAAGAGGCTGTTGCCGAAACGCACGACGCTGCTGGCGACCGCGCGCGACCGCAATGCCACCCCCGAGGAACGGTTCGCGGCCCGCATGAAGCTGGCCAAGCTGCCGCGCAACTCCTCGCCCAATCGGGTGCGGAGTCGCTGCGAGCTTTCAGGGCGGCCGCGGGGCGTATACCGCAAGTTCAAGCTGTCGCGGATCGCACTGCGCGATCTCGCGTCGCGCGGCCAGATTCCTGGCATGGTCAAGTCGAGCTGGTAAGGGAGAGAATTGTCATGACCATGTCGGACCCGTTGGGCGATATGCTCACCCGCATCCGGAACGGTCAGCGGGCGGGAATGTCCGTGGTGGACAGCCCGGCCTCGAACCTGCGCACGAACGTGCTCGAGGTTCTGAAGAAGGAAGGCTACATCCGCAACTATTCCAGCACCCTGACGGACTTGGGCCATCCGGAACTCAAGATCGAGCTCAAGTATCACGAGGGCCAGCCGGTCATCAAAGAGATCGCGCGCGTGTCCAGGCCGGGACGGCGCGTCTATTTCAAGATCAAGGATCTGCCGCGCTATTACGGCGGGCTCGGCATCGCCATCCTGTCCACGCCCCGGGGCGTGATGTCGGACAACGACGCCCGCGCGCTCAATGTCGGCGGCGAAGTGCTGTGCCGGGTGTTCTAGGGAATCGGGTGTACTGAGGAACTTGGCCTGAGGAATTGTGAATGTCGCGTGTTGGCAAAAATCCCGTCGCCGTACCGGACGGCGTGACCGTGCAGATCGCCGGTCGGACCGTGAGCGCCAAGGGCAAGGGCGGCCAGCTGTCGCTCACTCTGGACGAGGACGTTTCGGCCGAGCTGAAGGACAACCGGATCTGGGTCAAGCCCATCCAGGAGACCAAGCGCGCCCGGATGATCTGGGGCCTGAGCCGCAACCTGATCAAGAACATGGTCACCGGCGTCTCCGAGGGCTTCCGGGTCAATCTCGAGGTCTCGGGCGTGGGCTATCGCGCCGCGGTGCAGGGCAACAAGCTCAATCTCCAGCTCGGATACAGCCACGACATCGAGTTCCCGATCCCGCCCGGCATCACCATCAAGTGCGAGAAGCCGACCTCGATCACGGTCCAGGGCGCCGACCGCCACCAGGTGGGCCAGGTGGCCGCCAACATCCGCGCCTTCCGCAGGCCGGAGCCGTACAAGGGCAAGGGAATCAAGTACGACTACGAGGTCGTCCGCCGCAAGGAAGGCAAGAAGAAGTAGGATCGATGCGATGCTGAGCGTGAAAGAACTATTTGGCCGCCGCAAGCGGCGGGTGAGTGACCGGGTGCGCAAGACCGCCAGCGGGCGCCCGCGGCTGTCCGTGTTCCGCTCCAGCAAGAACATATACGCGCAGATCATCGACGACGCCAAGGGGGTGACGGTGGTCGCCGCCTCGACGCTGGACAAGGATCTGCGCGCCACGCTGAAGAAGCGCACCGACGTCGCGGCCGCGGCCGCGGTCGGGAAATTGGTGGCCGAACGCGCGCTCGCCGCCGGCGTCAAGGAAGTCGTATTCGACCGCGGCGGGTACCTTTATCACGGCCGGGTCAAGGCCTTGGCGGAAGCCGCCCGCGAGGGCGGACTCGCCTTTTAGAGAGCAGGGGCATGAGCGAAACCACAGCCACACCAAAGCCAGGACCCGCACCCAAGCCGGGACCAGCATCCAAGCCGGGGCCCGGACAAAGGTCCGGACCGCGCCGCGGGCGGGGTCACGAGGGCGGACGCGGACGCGACGACAAACGCGGCCGGGGCCGGGGCGGAGAGGCCGGCCGCGAGGAAGGCGACGTCATCGAGAAGCTCGTCAGCATCAATCGCGTGGCGAAGGTGGTGAAGGGCGGCCGGCGCTTCGGATTCGCCGCGCTGGTGGTGGTGGGCGACGGCAAGGGCCGCGTCGGGTTCGGGTCGGGCAAGGCCCGCGAGGTGCCCGAAGCGATCCGCAAGGCCGGCGAGCAGGCGCGCCGCAGCATGATTCGGGTGCCGCTGCGCGAAGCCCGCACCCTGCACCACGACGTGCACGGCCATTACGGATCGGGGCGGGTGGTGCTGCGCGCGGCGCCGCCGGGCACCGGGATCATCGCCGGCGGGCCCATGCGCGCGGTGTTCGAGGCGCTGGGCGTCCACGACGTGGTCACCAAGTCGATCGGCTCGTCCAACCCGCACAACATGGTGCGCGCGACCTTCGGGGCGCTGTCCAACCTGATGTCGCCGCGGGCCGTGGCGAGCCGCCGCGGCAAGAAGGTGAGCGACGTCATCGGGAAGCGCGAGGCGGCGGGCCAGGAGCAGGCGGATGTCTAGCGAAAAGAAAGGCGGCCGGCTGCGCGTCACTCAACTCGGCAGCCCGATCGGCCGGAAACAGGACCAGCGTCAGACGTTGATCGGGCTCGGGCTCAACAAGCGGCACCGTACGCGCGAGCTCGAAGATACGCCGGCCGTGCGCGGCATGATCCATCGCGTGCGCCATCTGGTGCGCGTCGAAGAGTCTTGAGCCGTCGGGACCGAGGGAACGAAGCCATGAAACTGAATAAGATCGGCGACAACAAGGGCGCCCACCGCCGCCGCAAGCGGCTGGGGCGTGGCATCGGCTCGGGCAAGGGCAAGACCAGCGGCCATGGCCAGAAAGGCCAGAGATCCCGCACCGGCGTGGCGCTCGCCGGGTTCGAAGGCGGCCAGATGCCGCTGCACCGGCGCATGCCGAAGCGCGGCTTCCACAACCTGTTCCGCCGCAACTATCAGGTCATCAATCTCGGGCGCCTGCAGGCCGCCATCGAAGCTGGCAAGATCGACGTCAAGAAGCCGGTGACCGCCGCAACCCTGGTCGCGGCCGGAATCCTGAGCCGCACCTGGGACGGCGTGCGGTTGCTGGCCCAGGGCGAGCTGACCTCGAAGATCACGATCGAGGTGGCCGGCGCCTCGAAGACGGCGGTTGCCGCGGTCGAGAAGGCGGGCGGCACGGTCGTGATCCTGAAGCCCAAGGCCGCGCCCGAGGCCGGGGCCGCCTAATGGCCTCGCTCGCCGAGCAGCTCGCCAAGAACATCAATCTCGGCGCCTTCGGCAAGGCGACCGAGCTCAAGAAGCGGCTGTGGTTCACGTTGGGCGCCCTGATCGTGTACCGGATCGGCGCCTACATCCCGATTCCCGGCATCGACCCCACCATCCTGGCCGACATCTTCAAGCAGAACGCCGGCGGGATTCTCGGCATGTTCGACATGTTCGCGGGCGGCGCGCTGCAGCGCATGACCATCTTCGCCCTCAACATCATGCCGTACATCTCGGCCTCCATCATCATCCAGCTGATGACCGCGGTGTCGCCGCAGCTCGAGGCGCTCAAGAAGGAAGGCGAAGTCGGCCGCAAGAAGCTCAACCAGTACACGCGCTACGGCACGGTCCTGCTGTGCTCCGTGCAGGCCTATGGCATCGCCGTGGGACTCGAGGGCATGACCGGCTCCGCGGGCTCGGCCGTGGTCGATCCCGGGCTGTTCTTCCGCCTCACCACCGTGATAACGCTGGTGGGCGGCACCATCTTCCTGATGTGGCTCGGCGAGCAGATCACACAGAGGGGCGTCGGCAACGGCATCTCGCTGATCATCTTCTCGGGCATCGTCGCCAATCTGCCCCGCGGCGTGGCGAGCACGCTGGAGCTGGGGCGCACCGGCGCGCTGTCCACCTTCTTCATCATGATCCTGATCGCGCTGGTCGTCGGCGTCATCACCTTCATCGTGTTCATCGAACGGGCGCAGCGGCGGATCATGGTCCAGTACCCGAAGCGCCAGGTCGGCACCAAGATGTTCGGCGGCGAGAGCACGCACCTGCCGCTCAAGCTCAACACCTCCGGCGTCATCCCGCCGATCTTCGCGAGCTCGCTGCTGCTCCTGCCGCTTACCGTGGCGGGATTCGCCAGCACCTCGGGGCCCGAATGGCTGACCACCGTCACCGCGCTCCTGGGGCGCGGTCACCCGCTTTATCTGGGTCTTTACGTGAGCCTCATCGTCTTCTTCTGCTTCTTCTACACGGCGGTCGTCTTCAACCCCCACGACACGGCAGAGAATCTTAAGAAATACGGCGGCTTCGTGCCCGGCATCCGTCCCGGCAAGGCCACCGCAGAGTTCCTGGATCATGTGCTGACCCGGCTCACGGCGATCGGCGCCTTGTACCTGTCGGCGGTCTGCATCCTGCCCGAGATCCTGATCTCGCGATATTCGGTGCCGTTCTATTTCGGCGGCACCAGCCTTCTGATCGTAGTCAGCGTCACCATGGACACGGCCAGCCAGATCCAGTCGCACCTGCTGGCGCACCAGTACGAGGGCCTGATCAAGAACGCCAAGCTCAAAGGGCGGCGGCGATGAACCTGATCCTGCTGGGGCCGCCCGGCGCCGGGAAGGGGACCCAGGCCCAGAGGCTTGAAAGACTGAACGGCCTGACCCAGTTGTCCACGGGCGACATGCTCCGGGCCGCGGTGGCGTCGGGCAGCGAGATCGGCCGCAAGGCCAAGGACATCATGGACAAGGGCGGCCTGGTTCCCGATGCCATCATCATCCAGATGATCTCGGAACGCATCGACGCCCCCGATTGCCGCAATGGCTTCATCCTCGACGGCTTTCCCCGCACCACGCCGCAGGCGGAGGCACTGGACGAGATGCTGGCGAAGAAGGGCTTGAAGCTCGACTACGTGATCGAGATGCGGGTCGACGAGGAGGCGCTGGTCGACCGGATCACCGGCCGCTTCGCCTGCGCCAAGTGCGGTGCCGGCTATCACGACAAGTTCCGGCGTCCCAAGGTGGAGGGCGTGTGCGATATATGCGGATCGCGCGACTTCACGCGGCGCGCCGACGACAACGCGGAGACGGTCATGGCGCGGCTTGCGGCCTACCGGCAACAGACGGCCCCCATCTTGCCCTACTACAAGAAAAAGAGCGTGTTGCGGTCGGTCGAGGGCATGGCCGCCATCGACGAGGTGGCGCGTCAGATCGACGCCGTCCTGCAGCGGTGAAACGAGGTGTATGTGATTGACTTGGTTATGAATCGTCCTATAATCGCCGGCCTTCGGCTGGTGGGCGGCCGTCCGATCTGGACAATCCCTTTTAAGTCAAGGAGTTGAGACTTGGCACGTATTGCTGGTGTCAATATTCCGACCCAGAAGCGCGTGGAAATCGCGCTCACCTATATTCATGGGATCGGGCGGACCAAGGCCAAGGAGATCTGCGACCGGGTGGGCATCCCCGGGGCGCGCCGCGTCCATGCACTGACCGAAGACGAGATCATCCGCATCCGCGAGGCCATCGACCGGGACTACAAGGTCGAGGGTGACCTGAGGCGCGAAGTCGCCATGAACATCAAGCGCCTGATGGATCTGGGGTGCTACCGGGGCTTGCGCCACCGCAAGGGGCTGCCGGTCCGCGGCCAGCGCACCCACACCAACGCCCGCACCCGCAAGGGACGGGGCCGGGCCATCGCCGCGAAAAAGAAAGCCGTTTAAACACAGGAACGCCACATGGCTGCGAACACGTCACAGCGTCTGCGCCGGCGCGAACGTAAGAATATCACGTCGGGCATCGCGCACGTCAGTGCGACGTTCAACAACACGATCATCACCATCACCGACGTCCAGGGCAACACCATCGCCTGGTCGTCGGCGGGAAGCCAGGGCTTCAAGGGGTCGCGCAAATCCACGCCCTATGCGGCGCAGATGGCGGCCGAAAACGCCGGCCGCAAGGCGGTCGAGCACGGCGTGAAGACCCTGGAAATCCAGGTCAAGGGGCCCGGCGCCGGACGCGAATCCGCGCTTCGGGCCCTGAACTCCGTCGGTTTCACGATCACCGCCATTCGGGACGTGACGCCGATTCCCCATAACGGCTGCCGTCCGCCCAAACGCCGCCGGGTGTGACCGCTCAGCCTCGCGCCCCGCGGCAACAGGGGCAGGCGCCCGGCCGAAGGCCGGGTTGCAGGCATTGACAGGACGCGATCCGATTCAAGGATGAGGTCATTCTCGTGATCCAGAAAAATTGGCAGGAACTGATTAAGCCCAACAAGCTCGAGGTGGAGGCGGGCGACGACCCGCGCCGCGAGGCCCTGATCGTCGCGCAGCCGCTCGAACGGGGCTTCGGCTTGACGCTCGGGAACGCGCTGCGGCGCGTGCTGCTGTCGTCGCTGCAAGGGGCGGCGGTGACGTCGGTTCGCATCGACGGCGTTCTGCATGAATTCTCGTCGATCCCCGGCGTGATCGAGGACGTCACCGACATCGTCCTCAACGTCAAGTTGCTGGCGCTCCGCATGCACGGCGAGGGGCCGAAGCGCATGCACCTCACGGCCACCGGGCCGGGCGAGGTGAGGGCGAGCCAGCTCGAGACCGGGCACGACATCGAGGTGATGAATCCCGATCTCGTCATCTGCACGCTCGATCGCGGCGCCAAGATCAACATCGAGTTCACGGTCGACGTCGGCAAGGGCTACGTGCCGGCGGCGCAGAACCGTCCCGAGGACGCGCCCATCGGGCTCATCCCCGTCGACTCGCTGTTCAGCCCGGTGCGGAAGGTCTCCTACAAGATCGACAACGCCCGCGTCGGCCAGGTCACCGACTACGACAAGCTCAGCATGCGCGTCGAGACCAGCGGCGCGGTGAGCCCCGAGGACGCGGTCGCGCTCGCCGCGCGCATCCTCCAGGATCAGCTCCAGCTGTTCATCAATTTCGAGGAGCCGCGCGCCGCCCTGGCCGAGGAAACGACCGCCGAGCCGCCGTTCAACAAGAACCTCCTGCGCAAGGTGGACGAGCTCGAGCTTTCGGTGCGCTCCGCCAACTGCCTCAAGAACGACAACATCGTCTACATCGGCGATCTGGTGCAGAAGACCGAGGCGGAGATGCTGCGCACGCCCAATTTCGGCCGCAAGTCCTTGAACGAGATCAAGGAGGTCCTGGCGCAGATGGGCCTGCATCTGGGCATGGAAATCCCCAACTGGCCGCCCGAAAACATCGAGGAACTGGCCAAGCGCCTGGAGGAGCCGTACTGACGCGCCGTCATCGGCGCGCCCGGCTCGGGTAAGGAGAAACGTTCATGCGGCACCGTCTAAGCGGCCGAAAGCTCAACCGGACCAGCGAGCACCGCAAGGCCATGTTCGACAACATGGCGGCGGCCCTGATCAAGCACGAGCAGATCACCACCACGCTCCCCAAGGCCAAGGAGCTGCGTCCGATCGTCGATCGCCTGATCACGCTCGGGAAAAAGGGCAATCTGCACGCGCGCCGGCGCGCCATCGCCATGCTCCAGGACGCCGGGCTGGCGGACAAGCTGTTCACCACGCTGGCCGAGCGCTATGCGAGCCGCCACGGCGGCTACACGCGGGTGCTGAGGGCCGGCTTCCGGTACGGCGACGCCGCGCCCATGGCCTTGATCGAGCTCGTGGACCGCGACCCCGAGGCCAAAGGCCAGGATTCGGGGCCGACCCAGGAAGCGGCGGCGGCAGCCGAGGCCGGGGCCGAGGAATAGGCGCCCGCGCCCCGGGACTTCGCGGCGAGAGATTGCCGGACCACGAGGCAGCCCCCTGGGCTGCCTCTTGCTTTTTGGGCCCCATGCACGCCATGACTCCACCAACCCGGCCGGCCCGCGGCGGACGTTTCGGCCCGCGCCGCCGGGGCGGCCCGGCCCAGGCATGTAAGCCATGACCACACTCTTTGAATCCCAGGCGCCCCGGCCGCTCGCCGACCGCCTCCGCCCCAAGACCATGAGCGAGGTCGTGGGCCAGGACCATCTGCTCGGCCCCGACGGCCCCATCGGCCGCATGCTGGCGCAAGACCGGCTCGCCTCCATCATCCTGTGGGGGCCGCCCGGCTCCGGCAAGACGACCATCGCGCGGCTCCTGGCGGAAGAGGTGGACCTGCATTTCGAGCCGCTGTCCGCGGTGTTCTCGGGCGTCGCCGATCTGCGGCGCGTGTTCGAGGGGGCGGCGAAAAGGCGCGAGGCGGGGCGCGGCACGCTCCTGTTCGTGGACGAAATCCACCGCTTCAACCGCGCCCAGCAGGACGCGTTCCTGCCCTACGTCGAGACCGGCACCGTGATCCTGGTCGGGGCCACCACCGAGAACCCTTCCTTCGAGCTCAACGGGGCGCTGCTGTCGCGCTGCCAGGTCCTGGTGCTGAAGCGCCTCGACGATCAGGCGCTGGAGCAGCTTTTGCAACGGGCGGAGACGGCCGAGGGCCGCACGCTGCCGCTCGATGAGGATGCGCGCATTTCGCTCCGCGCCATGGCCGACGGGGACGGCCGCTACATCTACAACATGGCCGAGGAGCTGTTCGCCATGCCGGCCGTCCAATCGGGAAAGGCGAAGCCGCTCGACACCGCGGCCCTGATGGCGGCGCTTCAGAAGCGCGCGCCGCTCTATGACAAGTCCCAGGAAGGCCACTACAACCTGATCAGCGCGCTGCACAAATCGCTCCGGGGCTCGGACACCGACGCGGCGCTCTATTGGCTGGCGCGCATGCTGGCGGGCGGGGAAGACCCGCTCTACGTCGCCCGCAGGCTGGTGCGGTTCGCCTCCGAGGACGTGGGGCTTGCCGACCCCAACGCGCTCGTTCAGGCCCTGGCCGCGTGGGACACCTACGAGCGGCTGGGCTCGCCGGAAGGGGAGCTGGCGATCGTGCAATGCGTGATCTATCTCGGCACCGCGCCGAAGTCGAACGCCGCCTACAAGGCCATGGGCGAGGCCGCCCGCGCGGCCCGCGAAACCGGGTCGCTGATGCCGCCCATGCACATCCTGAATGCGCCGACGCGGCTGATGGATAAGCTCGGCTACGGCAAGGGCTATGTCTACGACCACAGCACCGAGGAGGGATTCTCGGGCCAGAACTATTTCCCCGAGGGCATGGACCGGCGCGATTTCTATCGCCCCAGCGAGCGGGGCTTCGAGCGCGAAATCGCCAAAAGGCTGGAATACTGGCGCAAGCTGCGCCAGCGACTGGGCTCGGAAGAACCCTACGGCGGCGAGGATTGAACCGGACCTTGTGATACCGGGAGAGCGCCGGTAACGTAGCGGCGTGCCGCCGGTCGTCGTTGACCGCAGCCGGCGCCGTTCACCGCCCGCACGAACCGTCGACTTGTCATGATCACCTATCTCTGGATCGCATTGGGGGGCGCGCTGGGCGGGGTCGCGCGCTATTGGACGTCGGGGTTCGTCGCCAACCTCATCGGCGAGACCTTTCCGTTCGGAACCCTGGCCGTGAACGTGGTGGGCTCGTTCGTCATCGGCCTCTTCGCCACGCTGACCGCCCCCGACGGCCGCCTGTTCGTGTCCTCGGACACGCGCCAGTTCGTCATGTTGGGCCTGTGCGGCGGGTACACGACCTTCTCGTCCTTCAGCATCCAGACGCTGGCCCTGGTGCGCGACGGGGAATGGATTCCGGCCGGGTTCAACGTCGTGTTATCGGTGGCGCTGTGTCTCGTCGGCGTGTGGCTGGGCCACGTGGCCGCGAGCGCGATCAACCAATGAGGGGGTCGTAGATGAGCATACCCGAGGACGCCCTGCTGCTTCGCATCCTCATCGGCGAGGACGACCGCTGCCACGGCCGCCCGCTCTACGAGGCGATCGTGCTCAAGGCCCGGGAGATGCATCTCGCCGGGGCGACCGTGTTGCGGGGTCCGCTGGGGTTCGGCCATTCGAGCCGGCTCCACACCGCGAAGATCCTGCGCCTGTCCGAGGATCTTCCCATCGTGATCGAGATCGTCGATGGCGAGGACAAGATCACGCCCTTCCTCGAGGCGCTCGAGGGCATGATAGGAAGCGGTCTCGTCACCATCGAAAAGGTGAGGGTGGTCCAGTACGGCGAGAAGAAGGACGATGGCGGTTCCGCCTAGAGGCCGCCGCGCGAGGCGCGCCGCGCGCCCGGAGGCGCGTTGGCGCGAGTCGGCATGAGCGGAGTCAAGACGGTCGCGGTCGCCGCCGACGAGGCGGGGCTCAGGCTCGACCGGTGGTTCCGCCGCCATTGCCCGGACCTTCCCCACGGCCGACTCGAAAAGCTGCTCCGCACCGGACAGATCCGGGTCGACGGCCGCCGGGCCAAGGCGAATCTGCGCCTCGCGCCCGGGCAGTCCATCCGCCTGCCGCCTCTGGGCGAAGCGCCCGCGGCCGCGGCCCGGCCCCGGCCCGTTCCCGCCCCAAGCGAGCGCGAGACGGAGGCGCTGCGCGCCCTGGTTCTGCACCGGGACGACGACGTGCTGGCCTTGAACAAACCGCCCGGTCTCGCCGTTCAGGGCGGGACCGGCACGCGGCGCCATCTCGATCAGATGCTGGATGCGCTGCGCTTCGGGGCCAAGGAGCGCCCGCGTCTGGTGCACCGGCTGGACAAGGACACCTCGGGCGTGCTGCTGCTGGGGCGCACCGCCGCCGCGGCCGCCAAGCTCGCCGAGGCGTTCCGCCGGCGCGAAACGCGGAAGGTCTATTGGGCACTGGTCGTCGGCGTTCCCAAGATCCACCGCGGCAAGATCACGCTTCCCTTGGCCAAGGCCGGCGGCCCGCGCCGCGAGAAGGTGGTGCCGGCCGAAGAAGAAGGGCGGCGCGCGGTCACCGTCTATGCCGTCATCGAGGCGGCCGGACGACGGGCCGCATGGCTGGCGCTGATGCCCGAGACGGGACGCACCCACCAGCTTCGCGTCCACTGCGCGGAGCTGGGCACACCCATCGTCGGTGACGGGAAATACGGCGGGGCGGCGGCGTTCCTGGCCGCCGACGGCCTCTCCAAGAAACTCCATCTCCATGCCAGGGAGATCGCGGTGCCCCATCCCCGTGGCGGCGTGCTGAAGGTGGTGGCGCCGTTGCCGGAGCACATGCGCCGCGCCTGGGCGTTCTTCGGGTTCGACCCGGACTATGCGGGCGACCCGTTCGCCGAATACGAGGATTAGATCGCGCCATCGGGGCGGCTACGAGCCGAAGATCGGGCCGCCCAGGAAATGGATCGCGCCCGCCACCAGGACGATTCCGAGCGCATCCAGGGCCGCGCCCGCGAGCACCATCTGCGCGATCGTGACCCGGCCGCTCGCGAATACGATCGCGTTAGGCGGCGTCGCCACCGGGAGCATGAAGGCCAGACTCGCCGCCACCGCCGCGGCAACGGCGAGAAGCGCGGGCGGCAGGCCGACGGCCACGGAAAGCGCGCCGGCGATGGGCAGGAACATGGTCGTGACCGCGGTGTTGCTGATGAACTCGGTCAACACCACCGCGACCACCGCGACCGCGAGCAGCAATGCGAAGACCGGCCAGGCGGAAAAAACGCCGAGCTGCCCGCCGATCCATGCCGAAAGCCCGGTCTCGCCTATGCCGGCGGCCAGACTGAGCCCGCCGCCGAACAGAATGATCACGCCCCAGGGAATGGCGGTGACCCATTCCGCATCGAGGACGAACACGCCCCGCTTCATGTCCACGGGCAG
>JBAVNO010000354.1:0-6069 GCA_049691095.1 Alphaproteobacteria bacterium
AGGCCAGGCCGCGGGCGTGTCGCCGGCCGGCGTCACGGTTCGCGACGTCCGGGTCGAGGGCAACCAGCGCGTGGAGCCGGGCACGGTCCTTTCCTACATGCTGCTGAAGTCTGGCGACCAGTACGACGAGGGGCGCGCCGACCGGTCGCTCAAGGCCCTTTACGGCACCGGCCTGTTCTCCGACGTGACGATGCACATGGAAGGCGACGTCCTGGTCGTGAGCGTGGTCGAAAATCCCATCATCAATCGCTTGGCCTTCGAGGGGAACAGCCGCCTGTCCGACGACGCGCTGCAGCAGGAGATTCAATCGCGTACGCGCGTCGTGTACACGCGCGCCAGGGTGGAGCGCGACGCCAGCCGCATCCTCGAGCTCTATCGGCGCAGCGGCCGGTTCGCGGCCACCGTGCAGCCGAAGGTGATCGAACTGCCGGAAAACCGTGTCGACCTCGTGTTCGAGATCAACGAAGGCGACGTCACGCTGGTGGAAAAGATCAGCTTCGTGGGCAACCGCGCCTTCAGCAGTTCGGATCTGCGATCGGAAATCCTCACCAAGGAAACCCGGTGGTACAAGATCTTCGCGACCGACGACACCTACGATCCGGATCGCTTGTCCTTCGACCGGGAATTGTTGCGGCGCTTCTACCTCAAGAACGGCTACGCCGATTTCCGCGTCGTCTCGGCGGTCGCCGAGCTGTCGCCGAGCCGAGATCGATTCTACATCACGTTCACGGTGGAAGAAGGGCCGCGTTACAAGTTCGGCAAAGTGGCCGTGCAATCGCATTTGCGCGAACTCAGCACCACCGAACTTCGCAAGCTGGTCACCACCAACGAGGGCGACTGGTATAACGCCGAAGAGGTCGAGCAGGTCATCGACTCGATGACCGAGTATGCCGGCCGGTTCGGGTACGCATTCGTCGACATTCAGCCGTCGGTCAAGCGCAACGCCAAGGACCAGACCGTCGACGTCGCCTATATCGTGAGCGAAGGCAAACGCGTCTACGTCGAGCGAATCGACATCAACGGCAACACGCGAACGCTGGACAAGGTCATCCGGCGCGAGATGCGCCTGGTCGAGGGCGATGCGTTCAATACCGCGCGGCTGCGCCTGTCGCAGCAGAAGATCCGGAACCTCGGCTTCTTCGAGAAGGTGGACGTCGACAACGTCCCCGGAAGCACGCCGGACCGCACCGTGGTGCGCGTGAACATCGAGGAAAAGGCGACCGGGGAACTTTCGATCG
The DNA here is from genome assembly GCA_049691095.1 of Alphaproteobacteria bacterium. Taxonomy (GTDB): domain Bacteria; phylum Pseudomonadota; class Alphaproteobacteria; order DATDPM01; family DATDPM01; genus JBAVNO01. The sequence continues at coordinate 1,239 of JBAVNO010000354.1, forward strand.
GCGCCGGTTTCTCGACCTCGGAAGGTTTGCTGGGGAATTTCGGGATTCGCGAGCGCAACTTCCTGGGACGCGGCCAGGATCTGAGCGCGCAATTCCTGCTCTCGCAGCGCACGCAACAGATCGATCTCAGCTTTACCGAGCCTTATTTCCTGGATAAGAACCTTTCGGCGGGGTTCGACGTCTTCCGGGTGGTCCGAAACTTCCAAACGGAAAGCAATTTCGATCAGGAATCGCTCGGCACGACGCTCCGCGTCGGCTATCAGGTGACGGAGCCACTGCGCCAGACATGGCGCTATACGATCCGCACCGACAACATCACGAATGTGGCCGACACCGCGTCGATCTACATCAAGGAGCAGGCCGGCAAGCGCACGACGTCGAGCGTCGGTCAGACCTTGCTCTACGACAAGCGCAACGACCGTTTCGATCCCACGGACGGATATTTCGCCCAGGTCGCGACCGACATCGCCGGGTTGGGCGGCGACGTGGACTATTACAAAGTCACGGGTCAAGCGGGATATTTCTATCCGTTCAACCCGGACTGGATCGGAAGCCTCAACGGCCGTGGCGGCTTCATCCAGGGGTTCAACGGGGACAAGGTGCGCATCAGCGACCGCTTCTTCCTGGGCTCCGACAGCCTCCGCGGTTTTGCCTTGTCGGGCATCGGCCCGCGGGACTCGGTCACCGGGGACGCGCTGGGCGGAAAGTTGTTCTACGACGGCTCGGCGGAACTGGGCTTCCCGCTCGGCCTTCCCAAGGCATTCGGCATCACCGGCCACGTGTTCCTGGACGCCGGCACCGTGACGGATATTGACGATTCGGGTCCAAATATCCTAGACAGCGGGTCGATTCGTGCGTCCTTCGGCGCCGGTCTCGCGTGGCGCTCTCCGTTCGGTCCCATCCGCGTCGACCTCGGTTTTCCGGTCATCAAAGAAAGCTACGACAAAACCGAAATATTTCGCTTCAGCTTTGGAACAAGGTTTTAACGAATGAAAAAATCATGGACGACATATGCCCTGGCGTGCCTGATCGCGGTCATGCTTTTGCCCCTGGGGGCGGCGCCGGGCCGGGCTCAGAAATTTCCGGCGCCCATCACCGCGGTCATCGATATCCAGAAGATCCTGCGGGAATCGACCGCGGCGCAAAGCGTCCGCAGCCAGCTCGATGAGCGGCGCGGAAAGCTGCGCGACGAGTTCGCGAAACTCGAAGACGAGCTTCGCGGCGCCGAGCAGGAATTGGCGCGCCAGCGCAGCGTCCTGTCGGCGGATGCCTTCGAGGAAAAGCGCCAATCCTACGAGAAACGGGTCGCCGACGCGCAGCGCCGGGCGGACATCAGCCGCAGGCAACTCGACGATGCGTTTCAGACCGCGCTCAAGGAAATTCAGACCGCCATGCTCGAGGTCGCCGAGGGCGTCGCCACTCAGATGAATCTCGATCTGGTCCTGCCCCGCTCCCAGGTGATCTTCGTCAACAAGGACCTCGATATCACCGACCAGATCCTGAAGGGTCTCAACGCCAAGCTGCCGTCCGTCAAGCTGACCGCCGGCCAGGCGGGTGCTCCCCAGGGAGGGGGCGCCGAGGCTCCCGCGGCGGCTCCCGCACCCCAGCCGGCTCCGGCGGCCCAACCGGCTCCGGCCCCCAAGAAAAAGTAACGGCCAAGAGCAAGGGGAGATGGCGGACCCGCGGTTCTTCAAGGTCACCGGTCCGTTCACGCTCGCCGAGTTGGCGCGGATCTCGGGGGCGCACCTTGCGCCCGGGGCCGATCCGAAGGCCGTGTTTGCCGATGTTGCGCCCCTCGAGACCGCCGGGCCGGGCCAGGTCGCCTTCCTCGACAACAAGCGCTATGTCGAGACCTTCCTGGCCAGCCGGGCCGGGGCCTGCGTGGTCGAGCCGGCCCTGGCCGACAAGGCCCCTCGGGGCATGGCCCTGCTGCTGACCGAGCAGCCCTACAAGGCCTACGCGCTGGTGGCCGCCGCCTTCTATCCCGGGGAGGCGGAGGCCTTCGCCTTCGATCCGGCGGCGCCCGTCCACCCCGGCGTCCGGTTGGGGGAGGGGACGACGCTTGGCCCGGGAACCGTGATCGGGCCCGGGGCGGAAATCGGCCGCGACTGCCGCATCGGGGCCAATGTGGTGATCGGCCCCGGGGTGGTGGTCGGCGACGGCACCACGATCGGCCACGGCGCGTCGCTCGGCTACTGCCTCGTCGGCTCGAGGGTGCTCCTCCATCCGGGGGTCAGGATCGGTCAGCGGGGATTCGGCTTCGCCACCGACGCCGGCATCCACGTCCGCGTGCCCCAATTGGGGCGTGTGGTGGTGCACGACGACGTCGAGATCGGCGCCAATACCACCATCGACCGCGGCAGCGGGCCGGATACGGTGATCGGCCCGGGTTGCATGATTGATAATCTCGTCCAAATCGGGCACAACGTGCAGCTTGGCCGGGGGTGTGTGATCGTGGCCCAGGTGGGCATTTCCGGCAGCACCAGACTGGACGATTACGTCGTGGTCGGCGGCCAGGCCGGTTTCGCCGGCCACCTGCGAATCGGGAGCAAGGCCCGGGTGGCCGCCAAGGCCGGCGTGATGACCGATATCCCCGCCGGCGCCACCTTCGGGGGCATCCCGGCGGTGCCGATCCGCCAGTGGCACCGGCAAACGGCTGCGTTGGCGCGCCTGATCGGGGCCAAGCGCAGAGGCGAGTGAAGCATGGGTTTGAACGCCGTTAGTCAGGAACTGACGAACATCGACATCGAGGGGGTCATGCGCATGATCCCCCATCGGTATCCGTTCCTGATGATCGATCGCGTGGTCGACCTGGAAACCGGCGTCGGCGCCACCGGGATCAAGAACGTGTCCATCAACGAGCCGTATTTCCAGGGGCATTTCCCGGGGCGCCCGGTGATGCCCGGCGTCCTGCTGATCGAGGCCATGGCGCAGACGGCCGCCGTGGTCGTCGTCCACAGCCTGGGGGCGCGGTCGGAAGGAAAGCTCGTCTACTTCATGTCGGTCGAGAGCGCGCGCTTCCGCAAGCCCGTGGTGCCCGGCGACACGCTCTATGTCCACGTGGCCAAACAGCGCAACCGGGGCAATGTGTGGAAATTCGCCGGCACGGCCAAGGTGGGCGAGACCGTGGTGGCCGAGGCCGTCTATACCGCCATGATCATGGACGACTGAATGGCGAACATCCATCCGACGGCGATCGTCGAGCCCGGGGCCAAATTAGGATCCGACGTCGTCATCGGGCCCTACTGCGTCGTTGGCGCCGACGTGGAGCTGGGCGATAACGTCGTCCTCAAGTCCCACGTCGTCGTGGCCGGCCGCACCGCGGTGGGTGCGAACTCGCGCATCTATCCGTTCGCGTCCATCGGCCACGAGCCCCAGGACCTCAAATACTCCGGCGAACCCTCGCGGCTCGTGATCGGCGAGAACAACATCATCCGCGAACACGTGACCATGAATCCAGGCACCGCCGGGGGCGGATTGCTGACCGAGATCAAAGACAACTGCCTGTTCATGGTCGCGACCCACGTCGCCCACGATTGCCGGATCGGCCATCATGTGGTCATGGCCAACAACGCGACGCTGGGCGGGCACGTTCACGTCGGCGACTATGCGGTGTTGGGCGGCCTTGCGGCGGTGCACCAGTTCGTACGCATCGGCCGCCACGCCATGATCGGGGGCATGTCGGGCGTGGAGCAGGACGTCATCCCCTACGGGTCGGTGATGGGGGACCGGGCCCGCCTCTCGGGGCTCAACATCATCGGATTGAAGCGCCGCGGCTTCAACCGCGAGAACATCCATGCGCTGCGCACCGCCTACCGCCTGCTGTTCGCTCAGGAAGGCACGCTCAACGAGCGGTTCGAGGATGTCGAGGAGATGTTCTCGAAGGACGAGACGGTGATGGAGGTCGTGAACTTCATGCGCGCCGAATCCGCGCGCGGCGTGTGTCAGCCCCGATCGGGGAATGCGGCCTAAACTCGGCATCGTCGCCGGCCAGGGCGACCTTCCCGCCCGCATCATCGAATCGTGCCGGGCCTCGGGCCGCGAGTTCTTCATCGTCGCGATCGAGGGCCAGACCGATCCCGCCGTGGTTTCCGGCACGCCCCACGTCTGGTGCCGCCTGGGGGCCGCGGACACGGCCTTCACCAAGCTGCACGAGGCCGGGGTCGGGGACGTGGTGCTGGCCGGTGCCGTCACCAGGCCCTCGCTCGGGGCCTTGCGCCCGGATATGCGCACCGCCCGGTTCCTGGCCCGGCTCGCGCGCTCGGCCTTGGGCGACGACCGGCTGCTGTCCGCGGTGGTGCGGGAATTCGAGGAATCGGGATTCCGCGTCGTCGGCGCCGACGAGATTCTGGGCCAGATGATCGCCGCCGAGGGCTCCTACGGAGCCAAGGTTCCGGACCGCGATGCGAAGGCGGACATCGACGTCGGTGTGTCGGTCGCGCTGGCCTTGGGAGCGCTCGACGTGGGCCAGGCGGTGGTGGTGCAGCAGGGAACCGTCCTGGGCGTGGAGGCGATCGAGGGCACCGACGCGCTGATGGCGCGCTGCCGCCCATTGAAGCGCTCGGGCCGCGGCGGCGTGCTGGTGAAGATCAAGAAGCCGACCCAGGAACGGCGCGTCGATCTGCCCACCATCGGCGTGCGCACCGTCAAGGCCGCCGCCGGTGCGGGTTTGCGGGGAATCGCGATCGAGGCGGGCGGAGCCCTGGTGGTCGATCCGGCCGCGGTCGCACGCGCCGCCGACAAGGCCGGCATCTTCGTCGTCGGCGTCAAGGTGCCGCACGCGGCAGGCGTCGCCGGCGTGGAGCCGGAGCGGCCCGGCCCGCGGGTGTTC
>JBAVNO010000355.1:0-3650 GCA_049691095.1 Alphaproteobacteria bacterium
CTGACCAGGGCCTCGACCCCCGTCAGCGTCGCGGCCTGCCCCCCGATCTCGCCCATGAAGAAGTCGAAATAGCGCTCGAAACGGTCGAGGAACGCCGCCAGCTCGGCGTCGCTCCGGACGTAGGGGGTATTCCCCGGCGCCAGCGATGGGCTGTGATAGGAGAATACGAACACGCGGTGCCCGGTCTCGAGCAGCGCACGGGTCAGCGCCCGGTGCTCGCCGGGGGTGACACCTTCGGGTGTCAGGCGGATGCGGTCGAGCAGACGAAGGCGCGCCGCCACACCCGGCAGGTGAAGGGCAAGGCCCAGTTTCGATGCCAGCACCGGGAACAACGCGCTCCCAAGCGAGGCGCATGTACCGGCGAATCCGGCCGTCAGGGGGACCTCGAGCAGCGTGCGCGACGGCCCGAACCAGTAGGGCTTCGCCGGACAGTGCCGGAAGTCGGGACCGCCCTCTTCCGGGGCGATGTCGTGGAACGGCACGACGCTGGTGTCGATCCGGTAGCCGAGTTCGTGCAGGATCGCGGGCGTGGCCGGGCCGACGCCGTAGCGGCCGGCCTTGTAGACCACGGGCGTGACGCCGAAATTGTCCTCGATCGTCCGCGTCAGAGTCCGCAGCTTTTCCCGTTCCAGATCGGGGGCCAGGTTCCCGGGGAATGAATTGCGCGGCGTCACCTCCTCGACGTGGGGCGGCGTGACCCACGGGTGAAGATGGCTTCCGATCTCGCACGCGCCGCTTTCCAGAAGCTCGCGCAGGGGACCGAATCCCTCGCGCCGGCTTGCGACCGGATAGTCGACGACGTAGGTGGGCTTGAGGCCGAACCGTTCGAAGATACGGTGCGCCCGGGTCTGGGCGCTTGTCGACGACACCCCGGTATTCGAGCGCGCCAGCGGCTGGCCCCAATCGAAGTCCTCCTCCGTGTCCACCACGACCGCGAGCAGCGGCGGCTGCTCGGGCGGGAAATCGACGAGGGACCAGGTGGCGGGATCGAGCATCGAGGATGTTCCGAAAGGATCGAACGCTGCCGTGCCATCTTAGCAGCGGCATGTCCATTGCGCGCCCGTTTACGGGAACCGTTCCGTTGGTGCCAGAACCGGGCCTTGCAGGCAAGGGCGGGGAGCGGGCTGGAAAGCATGCGCACCGCGGGCGCGCCAATCGAAAAACCCCTCGGCACGGTACAATTCGCCGCTATGATGCCCGCCGTGCGAATCGTCAGTTTCACCACCCTTTACCCGAGTTCGGCGCGCCCCACCCACGGCGTCTTCGTCGAGAACCGGCTGCGCCATTTGGTGGCGAGCGGCGCGGTCACGACGCGAGTCGTGGTCCCGGTGCCCTGGTTCCCGTCGCGCCACTCCTGGTTCGGGAGCTACGCGGATTTCGCCCGCACCCCGCCCGAGGAGGAGCGGTTCGGGATCCCCATCGTCCACCCGCGCTACGTGACCATCCCGAAGGCCGGGATGACGATCGCCCCCGCGCTCCTGTTCGCCGGATCTCTGCGCGCGCTGCGCAAGGTCGAAGCGAGCGGATACGATTATCGGCTCATCGACGCCCATTATTTCTACCCCGACGGCGTGGCGGCGGCGATGCTCGCCCGGCGTCTGAACAAGCCGGTGGTGATCACGGCGCGGGGCACCGACATCAATCTGATTCCGCGGCATGCGCTTCCCCGGCGGATGATTCTGTGGGCGGCCCGCGAGGCCGCGGCCGTCATCACCGTCTGCCAGGCCTTGAAAGACACGCTGGTTTCCATGGGCGTTCCGGACCAGAAGGTGACGGTGTTGCGCAACGGCGTCGATCTGGTGCTGTTCCGGCCGCTGGGGCGGGACGCCGCGCGCCGCACGCTCGGCATCGAGGGACCGACGATTCTCTCGGTCGGCCATCTCATCCCCCGCAAGGGCCACGACATCGTCATCCGCGCCCTGGCCGAGATTCCGGAGGCACGCCTCATCATCGCCGGCACCGGACCCGAGGACCGCGCGCTGCGTCGCTTGACCGAGACGCTTGGGCTTGACCACCGGGTGCGTTTCGCGGGCGCCGTGCCCCACGAGCGGCTGGCCGAGTATTACAGCGCTGCGGACGTCCTCGCCCTGGGCTCGGACCGGGAGGGCTGGGCCAACGTCCTGCTAGAATCCATGGCCTGCGGGACCCCTGTAGCGGCAACCAACATCTGGGGCACGCCCGAGGTGGTGGCCGTGCCCGAGGCCGGCCTCCTGGTGCAGGAGCGCACCGGCCCCGCCATGGCGGCGGCCCTGCGGGCGCTGCTGGCGCGCCCCCCCGACCGCACCGCGACCCGTGCCTATGCCGAACGCTTCAGCTGGGACGCCACCACCGAGGGTCAGATCGCGATTTTCCGGCGGATTTCGGCCCAGGCGGCGGCGCGGGCGGCATGAAGATTCTGTTCCACCACCGCACCCTGGCAAACGACGGCCAGGCCGTTCACATCGAGGAGCTGACGTCCGCTTTGCGGCGCGACGGGCACGAGGTGATCGTCGTCGGCCCGCCGTCCCATCGCCGCAGCGGCGGCCATGACGGCGACAAAAGGATTCCGGTGCTGAGGCGGGTGCTGCCGAAAGCGGCCTACGAGCTGATGGAGTTCGCATACTGCGTCGTCGCGTACCGGCGCCTGCGGACCGCCTATCTCGAGCACCGGCCCGACTGTCTGTACGAGCGATACAACCTCTTCCAGCCCGCCGGCCTTTGGCTCAAGAGGGCGTTCGCACTGCCGATGCTGCTCGAGGTCAACGCACCCTTGGTGTACGAGCGCAGCCGGTTCGGCGGTCTTGCCCTCGAGCGCCTCGCGAACTGGAGCGAGCGTGCGGTCTGGCGCGGCGCCGATTTCGTCCTTCCTGTCACGGGCGTTCTGGCCCGGTTCGTCGAGGACGCCGGGGTGCCGAAGGAACGCATCGCGGTCATCCCCAACGGGATCAACAGCGACCTGCTCGCGCACGACCCCGACCCGGCGGCGGCGAAAGAGTCCCTCGGCCTCGAAGGCCGCCTCGTCCTGGGCTTCACGGGCTTCGTGCGGGACTGGCACGGACTGGATGCGGTCATCGACCTCATCGCCGACAGCGACCCGGCTCTTAGACTCCATCTGTTGCTGGTGGGCGACGGCCCGGCCAGGAACGACCTCGAACGGCGTGCCGCGGCGCGCGGGGTCGGCGCGCGCGTGACGATTACGGGGATCGTCCCACGCCGGGACATCGCCCGCCATGTGGCCGCCTTCGACGTCGCCCTGCAGCCGAGGGTGCAGCCCTATGCCTCGCCCCTGAAGCTGTTCGAATACATGGCGCTCAGCCGGGCCATCGTTGCGCCGGCCACGGAAAACATCCGCGAGATCCTGCGTGATGGGCATGATGCGTTGCTCTTCGATCCCGAACTGCCGGGGGCGTTCCGCGCCGCGCTGGAACGATTGTGCAAGGATCCCGAGCTGAGGCGGCGATTGGGCACGGCCGCCCGCCGTACGATCGAGGAGCGCGATTTGACCTGGGACCACAATGCGCGCCGCGTCGTAGACCTTTTCCGTCAGGTCATGGACCGGCGCGCGTCCGATCGGATCGGCGGCTAAACCGCGCCCGAACGCGCGGCCACGCGGTTGGTTTCACCAACTCTTAACCATAAACCCCTAGGATTTGCTTGAGGCCGCAGGCGTC
>JBAVNO010000356.1:0-3953 GCA_049691095.1 Alphaproteobacteria bacterium
CCACCGGGGCCCAACCGATCCTGCACGACTACCCGGTGATCTTCACGCCCGGGGCGCCAGCCGCCGGCACCGCGGTCCAGGCGCCCAACGAGCTGCAGGTTCCCGGCACTCAGACGCTGCAACAGCAACAGCAGGCCGAGCCGGCGCCGCCGGAAACGCCGATGCAGCAGCAACAGCAGGAGGCGCCCCAGCAGGTCGAGCAGCAACAGCAGTTGCAGCAGCAGCAAGAGGAAGACGCGGCGGCCGCCGCGGAGCGCGCGCGGCGCGAGGAGGAAAAGCACGCCGACGAGCTCATGAAGCACGAGACGTCCAAGACGCTGCGCGAACAATCCGAGCAGCGCACCAAGCAGGGCGTGGGCTACGAGGACGTCGGGCAGCCGACCGAGCAGCCGACCGAGCAAACGCCCGCCGGGATCGATTTCGGGAAGGTCGGCGCGACCGCGCGCGCCATCGGCGGCGAGCAGCCGCAATGCGCCGGCGGGGCGGCCGCCGGAGCGCAGAACCAAGACCCGTGCGCGGGCGAGAACTGGTGGGTCTGCGTCGCCAAGGCGATGCAGGACCGGCTCCAGAAACAGCTAGAGGAGGAGAAAAAGAAACTCAAGAAGCAAGTCGCCGACGCCCGCGACAAGGTCGACAAGGAGAAGAAGAAGCTGAAGAAGCAGGACGCCGACGAAAAGAAGAACAAGAAGCGCAAGGAAATGGTCGACCGCAAGCGCAAGCTCGACCAGGACCGTAAGGACTTGGACCAGAAGAAGCGCGACCTGACCAAGGAGCACGACCGCATCGACAAGGGCCTCGACGACCTGGACAAGGCGGACAAGGACGCCCGCCAGCAAGAGCAGGACGCCCGCCACGGCCCGCCCCCCGATCCCAACTGCGAGACCGAGAACTGCCAGAAATGGCGGGATTTCCGCGAGGACGTCTCGAAGAAGCGCAACGAGCTATTGCGCGACCAGGGACAGAACATGGCGGACATCAACCGCCTGAAAGGCGACGAGCGCGCCTTGGCAAACGAGGAGGCGGATTACGACTCGCGGCTCGACCACGGCGAGGGCCTGACCAAGGACGAGTGGAAGAAGCGCATGTACGAGAAGCAGGACCAGGCGCTTCGGGACGAGATGAACCGAATCCAAAATCGCCTGAGCGATCTGCACGCGAAACGGAGTCTCGGGGACAAGACTGGGAAGGCGCAACTCGACGAGTACAACCGGCTCCATTCCCAGATAGACCAGATCAAGGAGCAACGGAACCAGATTAATCAGCAACTCGACAGCCTCAGTGCGCAAAGCGACGAGGTTTCCAAGCAAATGGACCAAATCCTGGAGAAAGGAGGCGGGTCGTACGACAACCTGAGCAAATCGCAGAAGAGCCAATACGACTCGCTGGCCAAGAAGGAGGACGCGCTGTCGGACAAGCAGCTCAATGCCCTGGGCGACCGAAAGAATCTCGACGATGCGATCGAGCGAGACGCCAATCTCGGCCGGCTGGTGGACGAGGGCCTGGGCCAGGGATTGACGCCGCAGGAGAAAGAAGAGCTGCGGAATCTCGAAAAGCAGGCCAACGCCGTCACGAAGTCCTTGGACTACAAGAATCCCGATTCGCCGGCGAACAAGGCGGCCGCGCTTGGACAGAAGCTCGACGCGGAAGGCGCCTCGGACATCGCGGAGGCCGCGCAGATGACCCCGGAACAACGGGCACAGCGCATCGCGGCCCTCGATCAGGCATCCGACGACCTGAAGGCGGCCGAAGACCGGGTCGGACACTTCGTCAATCAGCCGCGCGACACGGCCGGCGCCGTGGAGGCGCACGACAAGGCCCAGGCGGAGCTCGACGCCCTCAACGACGAGATCAAGCTCAAGAACAACGCGCCGTTCGAAAATCCCGACCACACGCCGGAACTCACCAAGGCCAAGTCCGAGGCCGCGCGGCTCAAGGAGGCGGGAGCCTCCTATCACGACGTGCAGCAGGCGCAGGACACGGTGGATCAGCTGCAGGAGCAGCAAGACCGCCATGACCGCGAGGCCTATTACCGCAGCACGGACGTGCAGCAGGAGTACGGGGACCGGTACGACCAAGCGGTGCAGAACGAAGCCAACACCCGCGTGGTGGCCCTGGGCGCCACGGCCCAGCAGGTCGTGACCGAGTTCAACCGCGCCGTCGATCCGTTCGTCGATTCCCAGGGCGAGGTGGACCCTACCAAGGTCCAGAATTTCGCCAAGACCGCGCAAGCCAATCTTGGCCAGGTCCAGGACGCCAATGCCCAGATCAATCAGCTCACGGGCATCCGCAACAACCTCGTGCCCACCGGTCCCGGCGAGAAATCGAAGGCCGAGCAGATGGGCATGAGCGCGGACGAGGCGCAGGCGCGGCTGACCAAGCTCGATCAGCAAATTGGGGCCGCCGAGGCAACACGCGACAACGCGATCAATGGCCTGCGGGCGGCGGGCTTCGACGGCACGACCGATGACAGTGGCGCGTATCGGATCGACAAGGTGACGACCTTCATGGCGGGCGCGTTCATCGGCTCCGCCAATCAGACGCTCGAGGATCAGCAAAAGCGGGCTGCCCAGCCGCAACTGGCGGGCCTGTCGAAAGGCGGCGCCCCCGAAGGACCTTCCGGCGCTCCGGCCTCCGCGCCCGGTGCCGGCGGCGGCGGGTCGGGATGCACGCCGTCCCCGGGCGCCGGAGCCTATGCCAAGCAGGCGCAGCAAGCCCACCAGGCACAGCAGGCGCATCAGGCCCAACAAGGTCACGCCTACACCGTGCCCGGCGCGAAACAGCCGGCTGGCGGCATGGCGCTCGGCGGCGAGCTCTCGGCCCCCGGGGCCGTTCCGGCCCCCGGAGGCGAAAAGGTGGCGCAGCTCGAGTCCCAGCTCGCCGCGCTGACCAAGGCCGGCGCGGCGATGAACCTTCAGGTGGCCGCCTTTGCCGAAAACCCGGCGCTCGCCCAATCCTTCGAGGCGGCGCTGGTCGCAATCGAGCAAGCGGCAGCCCAGACCAGCGAGGAGCTCCAGGCGGAGCACCAGCGTGCGGCGGGAAAGGCCGGAGCGGAGTCCGAGCCGGGAGAGACCGCCAATACCGGAACGCCCGGAACCGGGATGGCGATGGCTCCATCGGCACCGCCGGCCGAGAAGACCGAAAAGGGGAAGGCGCTCGAGGCGCGGCTGGATGCCCTGACCCGGCAGGGCGAGCTGCTCAACACCAAGCTCGAGTCGCTGCCGGCCGGATCGCCGGAAGCTGCAAACGTCAAGAAGGCCCTGGACGCGACCGCGGACCAGTTCACGCAGGTCGGCGACGAGCTCGAGGCCGAGCGGGAAAAGGCCGCGGCGGCCAACCGGCCGGCCAATCCGCAGGCAACGGAGCCAGGGTCAAAAGAGCCCGAGGCGCAGGTCGCGATGGTTCCGCCGGAACAACCGGCGGTCCAAACCACGGCCGGCGAGGCGGCGGCCGCGGCGGTGGTCACGGCGCGGGAGAAGACCGACAAGGAGAAGGCGCTCGAAGGGCGGCTCGACACGCTGACCCGGCAGGGTGAGCTGCTCAACACCAAGCTCGAGTCGCTGCCCGCGGGATCGCCGGAAGCCGAGGAGATCAAGAAGGCCCTGGACGCGACCGCGGACGAGTTCACGCAGGTCGGCGACGAGCTCGAGGCCGAACGGGCCAAGGCCGAGGCGCAGACCCCGCGACCGCAGCAGACCGCCGACGTCGAGGATCTCAAGCAACAATTCGACGAGCTGGGCGGAATGGTGGCGGAGATCGACGATCAGCTCGCCTCGATGCCCGCGAATTCGCCCGATGCGCAGGAACTCGCCAGCGCCCGGGCGACCTATGCCGCTCAACAACAGGAATTGGCCGCCGAGCTCAAGCAGAACGGCGCGGCACCCGCGAACGCGTTCGTGGCCAACGGCGAGCAGCGCGGCCCGCCGGTGCAAGTCGCGGCGCTGACGCCTGGTGGG
>JBAVNO010000357.1:0-3709 GCA_049691095.1 Alphaproteobacteria bacterium
GGCAGGAGGCCGACGCGGATGTGGGCGAAGCTCGAGTCGTCGTGGCGGCTCAGCACCTTGCCGCGGCTATAAAGCCAGGCGATTCGCGCGCCGTCTTCCAACGCCACCGACAGATCGACGACGACGCGCTGTTCCGACAACCGCCGGTCGATGAGCGCGAGGAGCGCGTCGCAGCCCTGCCCCGTCAGCGCCGAGATCGCGGCCGCGTCGGGCAGCCGGGCGGCCTGGTTGAAGAGGGCCGCGCGGGCGTCTTCGTCCACCAGGTCGATCTTGTTCAGGGCCTCGATGATGCCGTTGTCGACCACGAGGTCGAGGCCAAGCTCGCGCAGCACCGTCTCCACGTCGTGCTTCTGGGCCTCGGATTCGGGGTGGGCGACATCGCGCACGTGCACCACCAGATCGGCTTCGCGCACTTCCTCGAGGGTGGCGCGGAACGCGGCCACCAGATCGGTCGGAAGGTCGGAGATGAACCCGACCGTGTCGGACAGGATGGCGGTCTGGCCCGAGGGCAGCCGGATCGCCCGCATGGTCGGGTCGAGGGTGGCGAACAGCAGGTCCTGGGCGAAGACCTGGGCGCCGGTCAGCCGGTTGAACAGGGTCGATTTGCCGGCGTTGGTGTAGCCGACCAGGGCCACCACCGGGAACGGGACCCGGCGCCGCGCCCGCCGGTGCAGCCCGCGGGTCCGGCGCACGTCCTCCAATTCGCGCTTCAGGCGCGCGATCCGCTCGCCGATCTGCCGGCGGTCGGATTCGATCTGGGATTCGCCCGGCCCGCCCAGGAAGCCGAAGCCGCCCCGCTGGCGCTCGAGGTGGGTCCAGGAGCGGACCAGTCGGCTCTTCTGGTAGGTGAGCGCCGCCAGCTCGACCTGAAGGCTTCCTTCCTTGGTCCGGGCCCGCTCGCCGAAGATTTCCAGGATCAGGCCGGTGCGGTCGATGACCTTGCACGACCATTCGCGCTCCAGGTTGCGCTGCTGCACCGGGCTCAAGACCCCGTCCACAATGGCGACGGTAATGGCGCTCGCGGCGATCAGGTCCTTGAGCCGGGCCATCGCGCCGCGCCCCAACAGAGTCGACGGCCGGGGCTCGGCCACGCGCACCGACTCGGCGGCGGCGACATCGAGATGGATGGCCGCCGCCAGGCCCACGGCCTCCGCGAGGCGCGCCTCCGGGAGTCGCTCCTCTCCGCGCCCGCCGCGCAGCACCGGATGGACGACCAGGGCACGCCCCGTAGAGCGGGTCAACAGTTGCCCGTTACCGCGCGTCACGTGCGCCGGCGCCTCAAGCTTCCTCCGCCTCTTTGCTGGGCTCGAACAGTTGTATCGGTCCCGCCGGCATCACGGTCGAAATGGCATGCTTGTAAACCAGCTGCGATTGAGCGTCGCGGCGCAGAAGCACGCAGAAATTGTCGAATGCCGTCACTATGCCCTGCAACTTGACTCCATTGACCAAAAAGATCGTAACCGCCGTCTTGTTCTTGCGAATATTATTTAGGAAAACATCCTGTATGTTTTGTGATTTCTCTGTAGACATAGGATGACCCCGTTCTTATTGTCCCCCCATTGCGCCATCGATTCCGCGTCCCGCGCCAAAGCCCGAAACGCATGGGCGATTGTGGAGCAGACGGCGGACCGCCTGCTTGAGCGCAATTTCTCAGTATAGCAAATATTTCGCGGCGGTCTAACCGCCTCCCTGACCGATCTTCTTCGCTTTTCCTTGGCCCGGTCTTCGCCGCGCCGGGTCTTCGACGATTAGGTGCGGTGCAGCAAGCGCCGCAGCTCGACCAGGGTCGCCACGTGCCGGTCCGGCATCAGGGCCCCGAATTCCTCCGCCGATGGGGGCTCGGGGCGGACCAGCACCGCCAGGCACCCCGACCGGCGCGCGCAATCCACGTCGACCGGCCCGTCGCCCACGAACCACACCTCGGGGCCGGGGGAAATGCCGCTGGGACGCAACGCCAGCATCACCGGCGCCGGCTTCGGCTTGTCCTCGGGGGCGTCGGTGGCGCCGACGAGGGCGCCGAAATAGCGGTCCCAGCCGAGATGGGCCGCCTCCCGCCTCAGATACGCGCCGGTCTTGTTGCTGACGACGCCGAGGAAGAAATCGGCCTCGAACAGCGCCGCCAACAGCTCGTCCGCGCCGGGCAACGGCCTCAGTCCCGCCAGGTGGCCGGCGGCGAAGTTGCGATAGAACACGTCCCTCGCCTCTTCCCAACGGGCCCCGAAGATGCCGGGGAAGCTGTCGCGGAGCGATTGCTTGGCCTGCCGGCGCGTTTGCTCGAGGCTCCAGGGCGCCAGACCCATGGCCGCCAGGGTCGCGTTCATCGCCGCGTGGATGGAGGCCCAGTTGTCGACCAGGGTGTCGTCCCAGTCGAGGAGAACGGCCCGGGGCATCGCGGGGCGCACGGGCTGAGCCATGGGGGTCAGGCTGCCGCCCCGCTCTTGTTGGTCCCGCTCTTGGGCCCGGATGCGCCTTTTGCCTTGGATTGACGCTTTGATCGGCTGGCTTGTGTGCCGGCTTCCCCGGCCGCCGCCGCCAGATAGCGAAGATAGGCGGCGAGCAGCGCCTTGGTCACGGCGCCGGGCTTGCCGTCGCCCACCGTCACGTCGTCGATCCGCACCACCGGAAGGACGAACGACGTGGTGCTGGTGAGGAATGCTTCCTTCGCCCCCTTGGCCTCGTCCACCGAGAAGGGCCGCTCCTCCAGCGGGTAGCCTTCCTCGCGGATCAGCGCCAGAAGCGCCGCCCGCGTGATGCCGCCCAGAATCGTCGTGTCGGCGGCGCGGGTGACGACCGCGCCCTCCCCGGTCACGATCCAGGCGTTGGTGGACGTGCCCTCGGTGACGAAGCCCTGATCGTCCACCTGCCAGGCCTCGAACGCACCCTCGGTCAGCGCATATTGCTTTCCCAGCACGTTGGGCAGCAGGCCGATGGTCTTGATGTCGCAACGCCGCCAGCGAATGTCGGGGACGGTGATGACGCGCACGCCGTCGCGCTGCGCCGCCGCGCCGGCGGCCTTGGAGCGCCGCGCGGTGACCACCACCGAGGGCCGGCAGAACTTCGGAAAGGCGTGGTCGCGGGGCGCGACACCGCGGGTCACCTGGATGTACACGAGGCCGTTCCCGACCCGGTTCACCCTCAGCACCTCGCCCATCACGGCCCTGAGCGCGGCGCGCGACATGGGCGGCGCGATCGCGAGCTCGCGGAGCGAACGCTCGAGCCGGTCCAAATGCGGCTCCTCGTCGAACAGGCGGCCGTCCCGCACGCCCACGACCTCGTAGACGCCGTCGGAGAACTGATAGCCCCGATCCTCGATGTGGACCGTGGCGTCACGGTGCGCC
Source organism: Alphaproteobacteria bacterium (assembly GCA_049691095.1). Classification (GTDB taxonomy): domain Bacteria; phylum Pseudomonadota; class Alphaproteobacteria; order DATDPM01; family DATDPM01; genus JBAVNO01. The sequence goes on from JBAVNO010000357.1 coordinate 3,339, forward strand.
ACGTACCTGCCGTTGACATAGGCGATGCGAGACACCTGTCCTCCTTCGTGGCCCGGCGCGTCAAAGGGGCGCGTGGGGCGTGGGATGGGCGGCTCGAGCCAGGCCGCCCCGACGCGCGCCCCGGGGATATTAAAAATATTCGAGGCGGACCGAGAACATCTTCTCGACCTTCTTGACCGCCTCGGAGGTGGCGAAGAGGACGATGCGGTCGTTGGGCTTGATGATGGTCTCGCCGCGGGGAATGATGACCTCGTCGCCACGCACCAGCGCGCCCACGATGACGCCTTCCGGCAGATCGGCGTCCTTGATGGGCACGCCGACCAGCGGCGAGGTTTCCAGCGCGTCGCCCTCGATGATCTCGCCCATGCCCT
>JBAVNO010000358.1:0-2071 GCA_049691095.1 Alphaproteobacteria bacterium
GGCGGGTTCTGCGCCGGTGCGTAGGGGCCGAGATCCTGGGCCTGCACCGGCGCGCCCATGACGGACGCACCCGCGACCGCGAGGCCGAGCCAAAGACCGACGGCGGCGCGGCGCGTGCCGCGCGGTCTCCGGTCAGGCCGTTTGCACTCGGCGTCGGTCGTCACCTCGTTCCCCGTCGACGATGGGGACCGGAAGAAGAAACGCTGCTGCGCGGGGGGTTCGATGGTCGCCTCCGTCAGGAGCGCGCCCGCCCGCTACTTCGCGATCACGACGACGTCCCCGCGTTGCGGCGGCTCCGGGTCGAGCGCGACGAACGACCCATAAGCCAGCTTCTCCTCCACCCCCTTCAACTCCAAGAGCCCCAATTCCTTGCGGCGCACGCCGAGGATCTCGCCCGTTTCCGGGTCGGTCATCGTCTTGGCCACGCGCTCGATCTTGAACTTATCGCCCTGCTTGAGCCCCGAATTGGCGCCCGCGTTGATGTAGAGCTCGGCGCCATCGAACTCGACCACGCGCCCGGTCCAGGGCCGGTTCTCGGCATCCCGTGCAATATGCTGGACCGCTTGGGTGATGGCCTGCCGGGCGGCCTGTCCGAGCGGCGTTTTCACGAACTCGTTGGTGCCCAGGCTGATGCCCTTGTACCCGACCGACACGTCCCAGCTCGAATTGTCGACCTGACCGCGGACTTGGTGCGTCTCCAGGACTTGCCCCGTCGTCGTATCCACCACGCGGATGTCCATGGCCACGGTGCCGGACGTCGACTCCTGCGATACCGCGCCACCCAGAAGGTTGCCGACCGGGCCGCCGGCCAGGCCGAGGCTGAATCCGCCGCCCTCGTCGTCGGAGCCGAACTCGGTCACCGCGCCGTAGATCAGGAGCTGCACCCCGGTGAGATTGTGGACCTTGGGTCCGGTATCGGGATTCGTGACGCCGCTCGCCTTCAGTTCCTGTTCGGAAAGAATCTGCTGGATGTTCGCGCGCTCCAACACGATGAACCGCTTGGATTCGGCCAGCGCCGAGGTCAGCATCGCGGCCAGGCCGCCGCCGATGTCCCAGTTGCCGTATTTCGAGGTGAACGCCCCGATGGCGTCGAACTTGCCCACGGCCACGGTGCGCTTGGGGCCGGTCACGGGCGGGATCTCCTCGGTGAGCAGGGAGACCTTTTCCGTGGCGCCTTGCTCTCCGGCGGCCGCGTCCGCCGCGGGCTTCGCCGGCTCCTCCATGGCCTTGTTGTCTTCGGCCGATTGCGCCGTGCTCACGGGAGTTTCGTAGAGAGGGGATCCGTATCCTTGGGCCTTGGCCGCCGCCGCAGCCAGTATCGTGAGCGCTGCGCATAACCCCATGCCCAGCGCCGTTCCCATCGCCGTCGAATGGCGTTTCGGCTGCATGTCCGTTCACTCCCTCCCGTGTCCGGTCGTGAATTCCCGAACCGGCTCTTATCGCATCGGTGTCCACACCCCCGTGGTCTTGTCGATCGCGAACTCCTCCACGACGGACCCATCCGTGGTCACCACCTGGGCATGAATCGCGTTTCCGGTCTCCCGCACCGTGCCGACCGCGAGCCGGGGATTGCCCGCGACCAACAGCCGGTATTCCAGGAGCAGGCGCACGGATTTCTCCGTCGGCCCGTCGGGGCCGTACACATTGGCGAGCGCCGGCCCCGGTCCACCGGTCCAGCCGGGCGGTCCCGGCACGAAGGGGGCGGCCGTTTCCAGGCCCCGTGTCTCGGCCAGCGAATCGAGCAGCGCGCCGAGGCGCGCGATCTGTTGGCTCAGGGAGTAGAAATCGATGTACCGGCTGCGGGGGTCGAAGATGACGTCGTCATAGCCGAGATGGCTCTCGGCCTGGGCGCGCGATTCTTCGCGCCGGGTCTCGGCGCGCTCGTGCTGGCGTTCCTCGAATGTCGGCCGGTCGGCGGAATCGGCCCAGGCTTCGGGCGCGTCCAAGAACAACGTCCCAACCGCCAGGACCAAGATCGCGCTCCGCACCGGAAGAGCTTTGGTCCGTGCCATAAATCCCCCGAAGGCTTATGGCCTAGATGACGGAAAGTTCATGACAAGTATGTCAGGAA
>JBAVNO010000359.1:0-1763 GCA_049691095.1 Alphaproteobacteria bacterium
GGGCTTCCTGATCGACGACATCCTGCGCGGGGACATGTCGCTCAAATCGTATTTCGAGCATTACGGCGTCGCCGGCCGCAAATGATCGCGTCGGCGCCGCTTGATTTCCTCGCGGCTTCAAACCGAACAATGTGTCGGATAATTTTACAATCGCGCGCGTATGGCAGCGGGTGATTCCTGTTCATTCAACAAGTTAAGAATCGGTACGGTTCTTGCAAAGCCGGCCCTGCTGTCGTAATGGCCACGAACACCGCAGGCGCCGCAGAAGATGACCCGATTAGCCAGGCTCGTACTCGCATCCGTGTTCCTGGTCGGCGCATTGGCCGCCGGGGGCCGGGCGCAGGGCGCCCTGTCGAGCACGTTTTCGCCGAACGCGACGCTGCCCAACGGCCAGCCGGGCTACCTCCTGCAGACGTTCAACGGCGCCGGCGGCGGACCGAAGGTCCTGTTCAACCTGATCCCGGGCGACTCGTGCATCCCGACCGAGCCCTGCAAGACGCAGGCGCTGGACCTTTCGGACGCGGCGGCCCCCAACATCTTCAACGGCACCGACCGGCTCGGCTTCGAGATCTTCTTCGGCATCGAGACCGCGGACCCGGTCTCCATCCCCGGCGATCCCTGTCAGCCCTACGGCGGCAACGGCTTCGCCATAGGCGGCTTCAATGCGCGGTTCGGCATAACGTCGGACGGTCAGATCGCATCGTGCAGCGCGCAGCTCTTCGATACGTCGAACTCGGCCTTCCAGGGCTTCTCTGCCGCTCTGTTCTCGTTCGCCTTCGCCGCCGATCCTCCCGCGACCGCAACGCTCTTCCTCATCGATCCGACCGGCGTTCCCCTCTCATTCGCGCTCGTGCCCGAGCCGGGCGGCTTGGCCCTGTTCGTCGCCGGTTTGACCGGCCTCGGCCTCGCGCGCCGCAGGCGCAAGGACGCACGGAATCATCGCTTTCACTGGCGCTTCCCTTAGCATCGGGCATCCGAGTTTTCGGAAGGTTGGCCGGGGGCGCCAGCATGCGCGCCCTTTGGTCTTTCACCTTGCGTCATCCCAATCCTTCGCCGGTCCCTATGCTGCAACGCAGCGAAGCTCGCGCAATGGTTGCCGGGCGGGGCCTGTCCAGATATCGCAGGAAAGACCTGGATAGAAAAGTGGTCTTTACAGAATCCATCCCCGAAGTATTTGATTAACTTGGCCGTGCCGAGCCGATCACGGATCGTCGATAGGGGGACGAGACGATGGATGGATTTGAATGGTCGCCGACCTTCGAGATCGGGGTGCCCGAAATCGACGACGACCACCGGCACCTGTTCGATCTCGCGCGCGAGATCCAGGCCGCCGTCGAGGAAGGCGAACCGGCGAAGTGTCGCGCATTGGTGGAGGGGTTCATAGACGCATCGCAGAGCCATTTCGCCGCGGAAGAAAGGTTTCTCGCCCGCATCCGCTATGAGGAATTCGAGACGCACAGGAAGTATCACGCCTCGCTTGTCACCAAGGCGAGGAAGCTGAAACAAAGCTGCGACGAAGCGACCAGGCGCGGAGAGGTTGCGGAGTGCTATCTGGAGGTCGTGGGCTTCCTGATCGACGACATCCTGCGCGGGGACATCAAGCTCAAATCCTATTTCAACCATCACGGCCCCTCGCGCCAGAAATGATTTTCGAGCCGGGCGCTCCGGTTCGCGGGCGAAGACGGAATCCTGGGGGCAAGAGCGGCCTTGGGCTCGCGCCGTCAATGCCCGTCGCGTGAACGGCGGGTCGGTCATTTTCATAT
>JBAVNO010000360.1:0-2966 GCA_049691095.1 Alphaproteobacteria bacterium
TCCTGTCCGGGGGAACCGACGGCCGCGACGGGCCGACCGATGCCGCGGGCGGCATCGTCGATCCGGGCACGATCGAACGCATCCGCAAGGCGGGCGGCGCGCCCTCGTCGCTGCTCAACGACAACGAGTCCTACCGGGCGCTCTCGCTCGCCGATGACCTGCTGCTGACCGGGGCCACCGGGACCAACGTGGCCGACCTCCAGCTCCTGCTGATCGCCTGATCCCGGACTGGCTCAGGGCACCAGCACGCTCGACCCCGTCGTCTTGCGGCCTTCCAGCTCGCGGTGGGCCTGGGCCGCGTCCTTCAGCGCGTAGGTCTGCTCGATCTCGACCTTCACCGCGCCCTTGCCCACCACCTCGAACAGCTCGGCCGCGGTGCGCTCCAGGTCCGCGCGCTGGGCGACGTAGTGGAACAGCGTCGGCCTCGTGACGGTGGCCGACTTGGCGGAGAGCCGCGCCAGGTCGAACGGCGGCACCGGGCCTGACGCCTGGCCGTACAGCACCACGTGCCCGAGCATGGCCAGCGACTCGAGGGACTTGTCGAAGGTGTCGCGCCCGACCCCGTCGTAGACGACGCCGACGCCCTTGTCGCCGGTCAGCTCGCGCACGACGGCGGCGAAATCCTGCCTGGTGTAGACGATGGGGTGGTCGCAGCCATGGGCGCGGGCGAGCTTGGCCTTTTCGTCGCTGCCCACGGTCCCGATCACGCTTGCCCCCAGGTGCTTGGCCCACTGGCACAGCAGGAGGCCCATGCCGCCGGCGGCCGCCTGCACCAGGATGAACTCCCCCGCGTTCACGGGATGCGTGCGACGAAGCAGATACTGGGCCGTCATGCCCTTCAGCATCATGGCCGCGGCGGTGCGGTCGTCGATACCGGGCGGAAGGCGCACCAGGCGATGAGCCGGCATCACGCGCATTTCGCAATAGGCGCCGGGCGGCGGCGCGGCATAGGCGACCCGGCCGCCCACCGCGACCTCGGCCACGTTGGCGCCCACCGCTTCCACCACGCCGGCCGCTTCCATGCCGATGGTGGCGGGAAGTCCCTCCAGCGGATAAAGGCCCGAGCGATGGTAGGTGTCGATGAAATTGAGGCCGATGGCGGTGTGGCGCACCAGGGCCTCGCCCGGACCGGGCTTGCCCACCGCCACGTCTTCGTACACCAGGACCTCGGGGCCGCCGGTCGTGTGGATGCGCACCGCTTTCGGCATGGGACGTTTCTCCGCAGGAATTGCAAGGCGGCGCGATTGTCGCCGCGCCCGCGCGCGCCTGCAACCGCTACGTGGCGCGCAGCTTAGGGGCGTCTGCTATGCTGGCGCCATGTGCGGACGCTATAGCCTGACCACGCCGCCCGAGGCGATGCGCGGCTTCTTCAAGATCACGGGGCCGCTCCCCAACCTCGCGCCGCGATACAACCTGGCGCCCACCCAGACCGCACCCATCGTCCGCCCGGCCGACGACGGCAACGAGATGGTGCCGGCGCGATGGGGGCTGGTGCCGAGCTGGTCGGAAGGCCCGGAGTCGGGCTACAGCCTGATCAACGCCCGGGCCGAGACGGTTGCCGACAAGCCGGCCTTCCGGGGCGCGTTCCGCGCACGCCGCTGCCTGGTTCCGGCGGACGGATTCTACGAATGGCAGGCCAGGGACAAGCGACCCAAACAGCCCTATCACATCCACTTGCGGACGCGCGCGCCGCTCGCCTTCGCCGGGCTGTGGGAGAACTGGGAGAAGGAGGGCGAAAGGATTCTGTCCTTCGCCATCATCGTCACCGAGGCCAATGCGATGATGCGGGAGATCCACGACCGCATGCCGGTGATCCTGAGCCCCGACGATTTCGACCGCTGGCTCGATGCCGAAACGGCGGGTCCGGACGCGCAGGCGCTCCTGAAACCCTGCGCGGCCGACCTGCTGGTGGCCGAGCCGGTCGGCACGCGCGTCAACAACCCGAAGAACGACGACGCGGGCTGCATCGAGCCGCTGGCGGCGGCAGCGCGCTAACGGGCCGCGCTTTCGTACGGCTAGTCGGCCTCGCGCACTAGGCGGAATCCGATCAGGATGTGCTTTAGGCCCGCGGTCCGGGAATGGCGCGCCGCCGGGCGGCACACGCCGCAGCCCTTGTCGTCCCATGAGCCGCCCTTGACGATGAACCGGCCGGGGGCCGCTTGCGTGGCCGTCCATTCGAACACCTGGCCCGCCGCGTCCATCAGCCCGAAGGGACTGGCGCCCACCGGGTACGAGCCGACCGGCGTGGTGTCGGACGGCCCGGCGTCGGCGCTGTCGAGCAGGGCGGGATCGAACGCGTTCCCCCACGGAAACATCCGTCCGTCCGTGCCCCGCGCCGCCTTTTCCCATTCGTCTTCGGTGGGCAGCCGCCATGTCTGTCCCGTACGCCGCGACAACCACGCGGCGTAACCTTCCGCATCTTCGTGGGAGACCAGCACCACCGGGTGCGCCTCGCGGCCCGCGCGCGGGCGCCCGTTGCGCCAAGCGAAGATACGCGTCCGCGCATAGGGATGGATCAGTTTCGCGCTGCGCCAGGTCTCCTCGTCCACGTCGGGCGCGGCGTGACCGTTGTCGGCCACGAAGGCCGCGTATTGCGCGTTGGTGATGGGGAACCGGGTGATGCGGTAGGCTTGCGTCTCGGCCGCGCCGCGGGGCTTCTCGCCCGCATACCATCGGCCCTTGCGGGTCGTGTCGCTGCCATAGGCGGCGGTATCGAGCGCGTAGGCGGCCTCCCGCTCCGCCTCGTCCGACCCGCGCACGAAGGGGCCGGCGGGAATGGCGACCGTCTCCGGCACAAGGACCGGTTGCTCGGCGGCAAAGCCCGCCGACACCGACCCTATCAGGAAGGCCAAGACCAGGGCTGCCACCTGCGTTGGCGCGGAGTAAGGTGCCGGGTGCGCCGCGGCCGGCCGGCGCCGACCGGGGAGGCTTCGATGACCGCAACCATGGAGAGGATCGAGTTCAGG
>JBAVNO010000361.1:0-2516 GCA_049691095.1 Alphaproteobacteria bacterium
GTCATGTCTGTGCTGATTTTGTCTAGGCTGTGGTTGCTGGTGGCGATTTTGAAGTAGTATCCGTCATCTGGGAGGACTTGGAAGCATCCTGCGGGTGCGCATGATAGTGCGCTGATGGCGTCTTTTCTGCCTTTGCTGGCTGCGGTTGTTCCGTCGACTGGGTCGATGACGAATTCGACTTTGGGTCCTTTGCCTGTGCCGACTTTTTCGCGGTATGCGAAGCTGGGTGCGTTGTCTTTGGGTCCTTCGCAGCAGATGACTTCGCCTTCGATGTCTGTTTGGTGGAGGACTGCGCGGCTGAATTCTACGGCTTTGTCGTCTATGAGGTCGCAGTTTCCTTGTCCGATGTGGAGTGCTGCGCCGATTGCTCCTGCGACTGTGATGCGTGTTAGTGAGGGTGCTATTGCTCTGAGGGTGACCATGTTGTTTCCATTTCTCCGTGTTACATGTTACGTGGTTTATTGTGGTGTTTCGGCTAATTAAAATATGTGCATGTATTTCTGTTGGGACTGACGTGTGATTTTTTTCTATAGCCCCCTTATATATAGAAACTATTTATAGTTCCGAAGGAAAGCTCTGCTGCTCTGAAGCTGACCCCCCTCCCCTCTATCCTTCCTGCAACGAACCGCTAACAGACTCCAAATGCGCCTTTGTCAAGAAATCTTGACTTAGAAAATGCGCGGTTGGTCAAGAATCCTTGACAAGAACCCTTTTATCCGCGGAAGCAACATTGCATGTTGGGGGTAAGCATGAGTAAAAGTGCTGCTGCAATGCTTGTTCTCGTCTTCCTAATAGCCTCATGCATAATTATCGCTAAATCTGCAGTATCCTCTGCTGATGTAGGCAGTGACTATTGGGTATCGAAAACGCCTATGCACGAAGCAAGAGGTCGCCTCGGCGTTGCCGTTGTGAATGGGAAAATCTACGCTATTGGAGGCGATGGCGGCGGCTTATACGGGGCGGCTTATGGGGCTATGCTTGATTACACAAATGTAACTGAAGAGTATGACCCTGCAACTGACATGTGGGCTTTCAAAGCGTCCATGCCGACTCCGAGAGGCCATTTTGGCATAGCGGTTTACCGAAACAAGATTTACTGCATAGGCGGTTTTAATAATAATGGCGATACTGGAGCAAACGAAGTTTATAATCCAGCAACAGATACTTGGGAAAGCAAGGAACCCATGCCTGTTCCTAGGAGTTCTGTAACCGCAAACATCGTAAACGGCAGAATCTATGTGATAAGCGCGCCATATAATAGCAGTTCAAACTACGTCTATGACCCTGAAACTGATTCATGGGAAACGAAAACTCCACCGCCATATGAAATTACGAGTTATGCTTCAGCCGTCTTTGATAACAAAATATATTTCATAGCAACCGATTATACTGCTTCAGGTTTATGGTCAGAGCCATTTATCCAAATATATGACGCTGTAAACGAAAATTGGAGCATTGGAGCATACGCACCTACATATGGGATAAACGCTGTTGCGGCTGCGACAACCGGCGTAAATGCTCCTAAGCGAATTTACTTTTTTGATGAAACTGGGACTCAAGTTTACGATCCGACAAATGACCGCTGGACGGTTGGAGCTTCCATGCGAACGCTTCGCAGTAATACTGGCGTTGCCTTGGTTAACGACTTGTTTTATGCGGTAGGAGGCGAATTTTTGCCTCCCAGTAACTCCCTCTTTGCAAACATAACGACTAGTGCAGTGAATGAGCAGTATGTGCCCATAGGATATGGGGCACCTGACCCCTCCTATGCGCCCCTGAATGATAGTGCTGCGCCAGCGATTTCGGTTCTGTCGCCAGAAAATAGGACCTACAGCACAACTGGAATTTCATTGACGTTCACTATAGACGAGCCAGCCTCGTGGATACGCTACAAGCTCGACGACAAGACTGTAGCCGAAATCGAAGGCAACACTACTCTCCCGGAATTGTCCTGCGGTTCACACAATCTAAAAGTTTACGTGACTGACGCGGCTGGCAACACGAGAGCTTCAGAAACAATTACGTTTACCATATCTAAGTCAGAGCCTTTTCCAGTAGCACCTGTTGCTGCCGCTTCTGGCTTGTCGGTAGTTGTTGTCGGCGTGGCTCTGTGGGTGTATTTTAAGAGGCGCAATCGCTGAGCAGTTTAGGGCGGTTTGTCAAGAAATCTTGACTAAGAAAATGCGTGTTTTGTCAAGGAATCTTTACAAGAACCCTTTTATTCGCGGAAACGGCATTATATCTTGGGGGTAAGCATGAGTAAAAGTGCTGCTGCAATGCTTGTTCTCGTTTTCCTGACGGCGTCATGCATAAGCGTAACCTTGTCCGTAAATGCGGGTTCTAGGACGATTGTGGTTCCAGACGATTACCCAACAATAAGCTCTGCCATCGGCAACGCTACGGCTGGCGACACGATATTCGTCAAGAAGGGAACATATGATGAACAGACTCTTATAATAAACAAAACACTCTCGCTAATAGGCGAAGACGCCAACAATACTATAATAAACCTGCAC
>JBAVNO010000362.1:0-6536 GCA_049691095.1 Alphaproteobacteria bacterium
GGTTAATGATGTGCTGATGAAAAATGCTCCGCCGTTTGCGGTAGAATCAAATATGAGGTTGACAATGCCTTAGCGGTCAAGCACATTGGTCAGTATGAACCGACTGACCACAAGAAAGCGTGCAGAAATCCTGGGAATGCTCGTCGAGGGCAATTCGATCCGGGCCGTGTCACGTATGTCCGTGGCTAGCAAGAACACGGTTGTTAAGCTCTTGGCCGATGTTGGCCTGGCCTGCGCCGATTATCAGGATACCGCCCTTCGGAACCTCACCTGTAAGCGGGTCCAGTTAGATGAGATTTGGGCCTTCTGTGGGATGAAGGAAGCGAATGTGCCGCCCGAGCATAAGGGCGAGCTTGGCTACGGGGACGTATGGACTTACACGGCGATATGCGCCGATACCAAGCTTGTCCCTTGTTGGTTGGTAGGGCGGCGGAACGCCGCTAACACTCGGGCTTTCGTCTTGGACGTGGCTTCCCGCATGGCCGGGAAGCTTCAGCTAACCACTGATGGGCTTTTCTTCTACAAAGAGGCCGTCGAACGGGCGTTCGGTGGGGACGTGGACTACGCCATGCTGGTCAAGGTTTATGGCGACTCGCCAGAGGCCGAGAAGCGGTACAGCCCTCCGACCTGCGTGGGCGCGCGTAAGGATCGCATGTGGGGCAATCCCGACCCGGCACACGTCAGCACAAGCTATGCCGAGCGCCAGAACCTTACCATGAGAATGGGCATGCGCCGGATGACGAGGCTAACCAATGCCTTCTCCCGCAAGGTCGAAAACCTCATGCATGCGGTCAGCTTGCATTTCATGTATTACAACTTCGGCCGCATACATCAGACGCTTCGGGTCACTCCGGCCATGGAGGCTGGGATTTCGGACCACGTTTGGTCCCTCGAAGAAATTGTCGGCTTAATTGGAGATACTCCAAATTGACCCACAACCAAAAACTTGGCTTTTTTTACAAAAGGTTTATATTCATAACACTGTAGCGTGGTGTGTCCGTGCCCTTGGAGGGGTGGCGGCGCCGCGCTTGCGGGTGCAATAGGGGCCGGCGCCCGGGCTTAAGGCCAGGGGCGGGACGCGAATCATGGCACGGAAAAGCGGCAGCGACGACCAGACAACCGTCCACGACAAGATCGTCCCGGACGTGATCGCCGATGTCGTGGCGGTGCCGGTGGGTCACGAGTTCATGGCGGCAGGCGACATCGTCGCCGACGGGATCCCGGGCCAGGCGCTGACGTTCGACACCGAGGACGTCGAGGACCAGATGGTCCTGTCGCTGTCCGATCTTCTCCCCGATACCAACGGCGACGTGGTTCTGTTCAACGAAGCCGGGCCGCTTGCGGTCAACATCATGACCGACGCGCGCATCATGGAAACCGGCACCGCCGACCATTACGTGACCTCGACCGGGGTCGACGTTTCCGGCTACCACTACTGCACCTTCGAAGCCGGCGTCACGATCTACTATCCGCCGGAAATCGACCTGCTGGTCACCGCCAACTCGTAAGTCCCGATCTTTCTTCGCAAGCTCGAAGCCGATCCGCGCCCGAATTGCGCGCGGGCAAGCCGCGTGCGGCGGCCTGGTCCGGCGTTCCCTGGGATCGCCGGTTCCGTTCCCGGGAAGGCCCGTGGGCCGCCGGTTTCGGGCCGGTCAGCGGTGCGGCACGAGATCGAGCAGGATGAGGCAGGAAAAGTCTTCCGGTCCCTTGACCGCGGCCGGACACAGATTGGCCTTGGCGACCACGACACGGCCGGGAGCGACATAGGCGATCTTGGCCGGCACCACCTGAGCCAGCCCGCTCCCGAACCGGACCCAAAGGTCGTCGAGACGGAAATGACCCCGGATCTGGAAGAAGTGCTCGACAGGCTTGCCCTCCAGGCTGGCCACGTCGACTTGCAGCCATTTCGCGAAGGCCTCGTTCGCGAGCGAAATCACCCGCCGGTGCGAGAGGACGAGGCAGGGTGACGGGCAGGCCTTGACGACGACGCCGAGGTCGGTCGTTCCCGCCGCCAGCCCCAGGGCCTTGATCTCGATCTCGGAGGCGGTGAGGCGGGCGGCCGCCTCCTGCAGGCAGAAGAGCCGCAGGCTGGCGGCGAATCCCAGCCCCTCCGGGTGGCTGCCGGCCAAGGTGCCCACCAGCCGGTTGAGCCGCATGCCCCGACGCTTGGCGCACGCGTCCAGGAACCTCCAGAAGCCTTCCTCGAGCTTGATCGAGTACCGCCGTCCCTCGTGCTGGACGATGCGGTGGCGGATCAAAGCATTCGCCGAAACATCGCCGACAATTTTCGGAAATTCCTCCACCACGCACACTCGAATGTATAGGTTCGTGGCCGCATTGTGTTGCAGGTCGAGGCCTGTGCGCAATAGGTTAAGCGCAAGTAAATATTAACGGATCGTAAACGGGGTTCAGGGACCCCGTTAATCGTCCCAAATTCCCCGACCGTGGCGGTTGTCAGGGCAACCGAAGCCGGATGGCGGGCATAAGCGATAAAGGATGATGATCATGGATAAGCAAAGCGGCGTGTTCGATATCCACCAGGGCGAGATAGAGCAGGGCGATATCGAACAGGGCGGAAGCGGCGCCATGGACGTTAGGGGTGAAACTCCCCGGGAAACGCCCCAGGCGGATGACGCGACGGACCAGGTCACGGATGTGGCCCAGGCGGCGCCGGCCGTGGAGCACATCCCCACGCCCGCAGCCGGCGAGCAGACCAAGATCGAAGTCGTCCCTGGGACGCAATACGTCTTCGACTTCGCCGAGGGGGACGCCGAGTTCGTCTATTCCGACGGCAACCTCAACATCCTCGTCAAAGGCGGCGGCGAGATCATCCTCGAAGGCTATGGCGAGCCGGCGGCGGCCAATGAAATCCCGCCGCTCAATTTCGCCGGCGAGATCGTCGGCGCCCTGGACCTGCTGGTCCATACCGCGTCCGCCGAGCAGTTGGCGGAGATTCAGCCTGCGGCCGGTCCCGGCGGCGTACCCAATACCGGCGCGGCCTTTTCGCCGTTTGCGCCCGGACCGCTGCCTCCGAGCATCGGTCATCTGGATCAGCTCGGCCAGACCTCGCTGAGCTTCACCGCGCCCGAGGTGGAAGCGCGCATACTTCCCGCGGCACTTCTGGGAGAGGAGACGCCGGGCATCTTCATCAACGAGGTGGGCGTCAACACCGAAGTGAACTTCAAGCTGCTGTTCGCGCTCGCGGACGCCGGCGCCGAGATTCCCGGATTCGGTCCCTCCGAGGAAACCTTCTCTTTGCAGTCGCTCGGCGGCTGCTTCCAGGGCCGCGTGGATTTCGTCGAGCTCATCAATCCGACCGACCGCTCGTTTTCGACCGACAATCTGACCCTGAAGCTCGTCGGGCCCGACCCCAATGATCCCACCCAGCAGGGCAGCGTGCACGCCATCGGCGTGCCCGGCGACCTGACGATGGCGCCCGGCCAGATTCTCGTGATGTTCGAATTCACGCCATACGAGGGCACGCCCGTCGGCGTCTACGCCCTCTTCAATCCCGATGGAAGTCTCGTTACGGCCGGCAATTTTTCGACCCCCGAGTGGGGCTTCGGCCAGGACACGAGCGACATCCTGGGCGCGCTCTTGAGCTTCAACAACGGCGCCGCGGATTTGACGGTTGACAGCTTGCTCGCCAACGGCGCCTCGATCGCGGGATCCGAGTGGACGCCGACGTCGGGCGCGGATGCGGCGAGCTCGGCCGGCGGCGCGATCTCCGAGATTCTGGCCCTTCATCCGGAACTGGCTCACGTCTTCGGCGACAACCTCACCTTCAACGGCGAGCTCACCGGAAACGGCATGTATCAAGGCATGCACTCGTTCGCGCGGGTGTTCCTCAATGAAGCGGGTGGAAGCCTCTTCGACACCAACACCGAGCAGGATTGGACCACGGCGACCCAGTCCACGCCCGGCTTCCTGAACCAGAACTACTGGAGCTACCCGGACAATCCCTTCGACCCCTACTTCGACAACACCGATCCGCAACAGAACACGTCCGGCGACAACCCGGCGAACGCGGGCCAGACCGTCATCGTCGGGACCGATGCCAATGAGCTCATCGAAGGCGGCGAGGGCCCCGATTTCCTGTTCGGCGGCGGGGGCAACGACGCCATTTACGGCGGCGTCGCGGGCGACGACCAGCCGTTCATCGATTTCGGCCACAACGTCCTGTTCCAGAAGATCTTCTTGGGCGACGGCTGCTGCTACTTCCGATTCCCGGAAGACTTCAACCACAACGACCTGCTGTATGGCGGCGCCGGGAACGATTCGCTGTTCGGCGGCACCGGCGGCGACATCCTGATCGGCGGCGACGGCCACGACCTCGAGATCGGCGGCACCGGCCAGGACCTGATCTACGGCGATTCCGGCGACGATACCGCCGTCGGCGACATCATGGATTCGGTGTCGGGTAACGACCTATTCGCGCTCTCGCTCGTTTACGGCGGGAGCACGTTCGCCTTCGGCTGGGGCATTCAGAACGACACCATATTCGGCGGCGAGGGCAGCGACACGCTGGTCGGCGACGGCCTCGGCAGCGCGTCCTTCGAGTCGTTTTATGACAATTCGTTCGCTGGCGCCGAAGGCTTTGCCTTCGGCAACGGCAATGACACCGTGGTCGGCGGCGACGGCAGCGATCTGGTGGTCGGCGATGCCGATGCCCAAGCCTACGCGGCATCCTTCGGCGCCGAGGGCTTTGCCTTCGCGCTCGCCGGCGCGGTGGGCGGACCCACCGGATGCGTCGGGGCGGAAGGAGCCGATCTGCTCTCGGGCGGCGAGGGCCAGGACACCCTTTCCGGCGACACATTCTCCAATGCCGTCGCCCAGGCCTTCGGCCCGGACAGCACGGCGAGGGCGGTGGCCTTCGGCTATGGCTTCGGCGACGACACCATCTTCGGCGGTGATGATGGGGACACGATTTCGGGCGACGTGAATGCCCAGGCCCTGGCCCAGGCCTTCGGGACGGACGGCCACGCGCGGGCGGGCGCCTACGGCTTCGGCGACGGCGATGACCTCATCGCCGGCGGCTCCGGCGACGATTCCATCGCGGGCGACGTGTTGGTGGATGCCACGGCCCAGGGCTTTGCCTCGGGCGTGACGACCGAGGCGCGGGCCTATGGCTACGGCTTCGGCGACGACACGATCACGGGCGGCGGCGAAGGCGGTTTCTCGTTCGCTTACGGCTTTGGGTACGGTTACGGCTACGGCTACGGCGACGACGACACCATCTCCGGCGATGTGATCGCCAGGGCCCACGCGCAGGGCTTGTCCGGCAACGACGGCAGTGCGAGGGCGATCGCCTACGGGTACGGCGTGGGCGACGACCTGATCTTCGGCTCGAGCGGCCGCGATTCGATTGCCGGCGACGTCATCGCCTCGGCGGACGCCAGCCAATCCGGCCTGACGGCGGAGCCCGGCAGCCAGGCGGCCGCACTCGCTTACGGGTACGGCGACGGCTACGACACGATTTACGCCGACAGCTTCGTCTATGGCTTCGGCGGCGGCGAGTCCGACACCATTACGGGCGACGTCGATGTGAACGCATCCGCGTCCGGCCCGAAAACCACGTTCGCGGCCGCTTACGGCTACGGCTTCGGCCAGGACTGGATCTTCGACGGCCGCGGCGACGACCTGATCGCCGGCGACGCGCGCGTCGATGCCAGCGCTTCCAGTTTCGGCGATTCGGTCGACGGCTCGATCAGCGCCAATGCCCTCGCCTATGGCTACGGCTCGGGCAACGACTTCATCGTCGGCGGGGAGGGCAGCGACACCATCTCCGGTGACGTGAATTCCCATGCCGACGCAAGCATCGGCGGCCAGGGCAACGCCTTTGCCAAATCGTTCGCCTACGGCTTCGGCGACGACACCATCGACGGCGGCGAGGGCAACAACGTGGTCACCGGCGACGCCCGCGCCGACGCCAACTCCACCGCCGAAGGCGGGACATCCAACGCGTTCGCGAAGGCGTACGGCGGCGGCGAGGACTCCATCAATTTCTCGACCTACGGCTTCGGCGAAGGCAACGACACCGTCGTCGGCGACGCCTGGGCCAGCGCCCATGCCGTGGGCGGCGAGGGCTTCACCATCGCGCACGCCTACGGCTTCGGCACCGGCAACGACACGATCGACGCCGGCGGCGGCGACAACCACGTCGTGGGCGACGCCCTGGTCTCGGCCGAGACCGATGCGCTGGGCTCGAGCCTCGCCTATGGTTACGGCTACGGCTCCGGAAACGACCAGATCACGTCCGGCTCCGGAAACGACACCCTGGTGGGCGACGCCGAGGTCAGCGCCACCGCCAATTCGCCGACCGGTCCGGGCTTCCAGGCCGTGGCGTACGGCTACGGCGGCGGCAACGACCTGATCAACGGCGGCGACGGCGACAATCACGAAGTCGGCGACGCGCTGGTCAGCGCCGAAGGCAATTCCGGCGCATTGGCCTACGGCTACGGCTGGGGCAACGACACCCTCAACTCCGGCACGGGCAACGACACCCAGGTCGGCGACGCCGAGGTCCATGCCAGCAC
>JBAVNO010000363.1:0-3668 GCA_049691095.1 Alphaproteobacteria bacterium
TTGGCGTCGAAGGCGAAGAATTTGCTGGCCCGGTCCACGGACGAGGGAAGTTCCGTCACGACAGATGAAGGATCGGTGACCGGGATTGTGAGGGCGCGGCCGACCTGCTCGGTCAATTCCTGGTCGCGCATGCAGGCCCTATCCAGGGCCTGCTCATGGGTCTCGGCCGGGAACGGGTCGTTGGGCGTGTAATCGACGAGCTGGGTCTGAGCGGTCACGCGGCGGATCACCCATTGCACGGTCGCCGCCGGAGCCGAAACGGCCGTCACCGTGCCCGTGGTCCCTCCTCCTCCGGCCACCGCGTAGTCCGTGGTCAAAGTCTTGGTGGTCTCGGCGCCGGTTGCGATGACGCGCTCGATCACTTCCAATTCGTCGGAACCGAAGAATGGGAACGGGACCGGAAAGTCCGTGCTGCTCCCGTCGCCCGTGTACGAGACACGGGACGTGGTCGTGGAAACGGTCATGGATCACCTATTGCAGGTTGAAGGCGAATAATTCACGGCGCCGAGCCGACTCATCTCCGGCGTTGCGGTGCGGAGGGCGAGCTCGGGCGGCAGGCCGGCATCGAGCGCGCGGGCGAGGAGCGAAGCGCGGGCGGCGTCCCGCGGATCGATCTGGCCGCGCACCGAGGCTGGCGGTTGTTCGGATCGACGTGCGGCATATCCGATATCCGGATTGCACACTATCGGACGATTACCTATCCTGAATCGTTGGTGCCTTAGGACGCTACCGTGGGCAGCCCATGAGCTACCTGTCTTCGCTCTGTTATCCAATTGCCATTTCGTTGATCTTGACGACGTCCTGCACTAGCGCGTTCGCGGACGAAGCCGTGATCGACGGGCCGAAAATCTATTTCGACCCCGCTCATTTGGAAGTCATCACACCGGACAGCTATATCACTTCCCGCTGCGTGGGGAATTTGCTCGTACCACTTTGCGCGGTAAGGACTTTGATTGGATGCGGACACTACGTATGGAATCCGGCCTGCGCGGCGATGAATAGCAACGTTTATAAGTCAGAGGATATTCGACTCGAGTACATCATTATTGAGGCTGCCCCCGTCAACTCTGACAGAGTAGCAGCGGTCATGAGGAACGATTCCGTCTCTGCACAGGCAGACGAAGAATCTGATTTTGGAATTTACCCGTGGCTGACCGTGGACGCGTTTCAAGCTCGAATCATCGAGCGCACCTGCGCCGTGAAACAAACTTCGTGCGACCACGTGACTTGGCGAGAATCGATTTACACGGTCAGTCCGCACAAGGGCGTTTGGATATTTTCAGTGTATGGCCTTTTCCAGGCCGAGGATTGGTTCGTCGAATAGTGCCTCGATCAAGGCTGGGTCAACGCCCGAGCTGTCCGAGCATTTGTTCTTCATCGAATCGCAGCGTTGCCATGCACGGGGCCCGCGGGATTGTCGGGCTCAAGAGGGCTTCGAACCGTCAAGCCGGGACCGCGAACCAGGTGACCCCCGAAGCCGCGACGTCCAGACGACAGCGCCGTCACCCTGGAAGTCAAAAGGCGGGCCCGGCGACAATCCGGCGGCGGCGAAGATACAAATACGCCCAGGCAGGGCTTTGAACGATCGCCAACGCCACTGCGAGGCTCACGCTGAAATTGACGATCATCGCACCACGCGGCGCAGGGCATGAAGTGCTGCCATCATCACAAAGGTACGAGAGCATAGTGATGTTTTCCGTGGCCATGGCGTATACCGTCAATGCATACCAGACCACGGCCAAGACCATGAGCACTGCGATATACGCCTTCGCCACCGCCGGAATCACGGAGCGTGGCACTGCGTCCTGCTTGCGCCGTCGCACGACGTGCGACACAACCAGATACAAATAGGCGGGCGATTGCGCGATGAAACCTAGCGCCAGCCCTACGCCCCAATAAAACCCCACATTTCCCCAGTCTATCAAGCAAGGAGAGTCATTGAGATAATTTGCATCTTGCGCATGACTGCCGACGGCACCGTAGTCGCAAAACTCTTCACTTGGATTGTGATCCAGCGGCGCGTATACGCCAGCCACGCCCGCGTACACGAGCGCGACGACTGTTACGACGACAAGGTACCATTTGATGGCGGTACGGAGCATGAGAACTGAGCCGCTATCGGCGGTTGTGGCCTGATCTTGCCCCCTCCCACGGCCGTTCGTCAAATATCCTTTGAATCTGCGCGCCTGCGTCGTCGACTTCCTCGGCACCGGAACGGTGCCAGATACTTCCGATTTTTGCAGGGGTCTGGTCATTAGGGTCGAGCCGATCGATGATGGCTCTGATCAAGGCCACTCCCGCTCGAATATTCTTCTTCGGATCACTGAAATCCTTTTGTTTCACGCCGCCGAGGCCATCCCAAATGCCGCTATTTATATTCATTGGGAAATAGCTCGTACTAAGTCCTGTGATGTCGCCAATCGGCGCCAATCCAAAATACTGACCGTTCCGGTTTTCAAAGAAAATTATGGCCTTCACGAGGTTCGGATCCACATTTTGCGCCTTTGCCTCTTTCGCGATTAATCCGTCATTCTCTCGGATGGCTTTTTCGGCTGCCGCGACGTCGCCATAAAATGGGGCCTCTCCCTTTTTCCAGGGGGCGTCCGTTATGTTAAACTTCGCGGGAAGACGATTGCGAATCGCCCAAATCCGGCTTTCTTTCATTGAGAGTACCGTGTTCGGATCAGGATTGGACAGATATCGCTCAGCTTCGTCCTTGGCCTTCTTTTTGTCTTCCGGCTTCCTCATTTCAGCAAAGACGCTCTTGTGGACGTCTACGCGACCTATTACGTCCTCGATTGACTCGTGCACTCTTGGCGCTGCTGTTTCACCGCTATAGCCGCTCTGGTGCGCGCGCGTAATGGTATCGGCGCTAGCGCCGCGATTTTCCACCGGCTGTTGCTCCACATCGCCCGCAAGCGTTCGCTGTCCGGTATTTCCCGTGCGCGACGTTTGCCCGGTTGTATCTGTATACGTTGCACTGGTTTGATCCGCACCGTTTTGAGCCGCGAAACTGCCGCGCTGCTGCGCCTCCTGCGCCCGCTGCCGCATCGCGTTGTCCGCGGCGCGGCTGACGAGCTCCGGCGGCAGGCCGGCATCAAGCGCACGGGTGAGGAGTGACGCGCGGGCGGCTGCATCCGCTCCCACTTGAGCGCGGAGGTTGGCAGGGATCGCGGCGATGACGCGGGCGGCCGCGGTCTGCTGATCGGGCGTCCCGAAGGAGAGCTCCGCCCGGGCGCGCGTCAGGGCCGCCGCT
This sequence comes from Alphaproteobacteria bacterium, assembly GCA_049691095.1. Classification (GTDB taxonomy): domain Bacteria; phylum Pseudomonadota; class Alphaproteobacteria; order DATDPM01; family DATDPM01; genus JBAVNO01. The sequence continues at coordinate 3,257 of JBAVNO010000363.1, forward strand.
GGCACGACGCCGGTGCGCGTTGCGAACTCCGCGGTCCGTTTCGCGATCAGGGCCGGCGCGTCCGATGCGGGACCGGCAGCCGCCGGTGCATTGCCGGTGCCTGCGGCGCCGGGCCCGCCGGAGAGCGCCGGGATCAGCACCTCTGCGTAATACGTATCGGCCGCGCGCCTATCGGCGGGATCGTTCGGATCGAGGGGCGGCGCTTCGCCCCGCAGCACCGCACCGACGCGGGCGATGTCGCCGGCGGCCTGCGCGTCTTTTGCCCGGCGGCCCTCGAGAGTCTGCAGGAGCGCGTCGCGCTCGGACGGTCCGAACTGGCCCTGGGCGAAGGCGTCCTCGATGTCGGCCCGGCCGGCGCGGCCACCGTCGATCCGCGCCGACAGCTCGGCCGCACGCCGCTGGCGCCCCCGCT
>JBAVNO010000364.1:0-4832 GCA_049691095.1 Alphaproteobacteria bacterium
GGGCCACCGACATGAAGGCCGCCATCGCCGCCTTCGCCGCCGCTGCGGCGCGGTTCCTCGCCGCGCACGGCGCCGCGTTCCGCGGCTCCATCAGCCTGCTCATCACCGGCGACGAGGAAGGGCCCGCCGTCAACGGCACCGCCAAGGTACTGGACTGGTTGCAGCAGCGGGGCGAACGGCTCGACGCCTGCCTGGTGGGCGAGCCGACCAGCGCGGTCAAGCTCGGCGACGCGGTCAAGATCGGGCGCCGCGGCAGCCTGAGCGGGCGGCTCACCGTGACCGGCGTGCAGGGCCACACGGCCTATCCGCATTTGGCCGACAACCCGATCCCCAAGCTGATGCGGATGCTCGCCGCCGTCACCCTGAAGCCGCTCGACCAGGGCAGCGACCATTTCGAGCCCTCGAACATCGAGATCACGACCATCGACGTGGGCAATACCGCCACCAACGTCATCCCGGCCGTGGCCGAGGCCCGCTTCAACATCCGGTTCAACGACCTGCATACCAGCGCCAGCTTGTCGCGCCTGCTGGCCAGCACGATCGAATCGGTTCACCATGAGACCGGCGGCGAATACGACCTTGCGGTCGATGTTTCGGGCGAGGCGTTCCTGTGCCCGGTGGGAAGGCTGGCGGCGGTGGTGGCGTCGGCGATCGAGGAGACGGTCGGCGTGAAGCCGGATTTCAACACGGCGGGCGGCACCTCGGACGCGCGTTTCCTCCATCGCCACTGCGAGGTCGTGGAGTTCGGCCTGCCCGGACGCACCATGCACAAGGTGGACGAATGCGTCGAGCTCGCGGACCTGGAGGCGTTGACGCGAATCTACGAAGGCGTGCTCCGGCACTTCTTCGCGGCGTCATGACCGGCCCCGGACGGCGGCCATGATCGGGACCGCCGAGGTCGTATCCTCGCTCGAGGGAGCCCTGCGGCTGGCGCGCGGCGATGCCGGCGGCATGGCCTGTTTCAACCGCTCGCTGGAGGGTTTCTGGCGCTCGTTCTTCGCCGCCATCATCGCCGCGCCGGCCTACATGGCGCTGGCCGCGCCCGTGGGCGAGGGCGCCTCGGGCGATCTGCTGCGCCCCGTGCTCGTCGATGCCATCGCCTACGTGATCGGCTGGGTCGCCTTTCCGCTGGCCATGACCTACGTGGCGGCGGTGCTCCAGCGCGAGGACCGGTACCTGGGCTATATCGTCGCCTACAACTGGGCCCAGGTTCCCCAGGCCTTCCTGTACCTGACCGGGGCGATCATGGTGCGGGTGTTCGGGATCGCCGAACCCTTGAACCAGGTCCTCGGCGTCACCGTCCTGGGCGCCATCCTCGTCTATACCTGGTTCGTCGCCCGCACCGCGCTGGAGATCACCCGTGTCCAGGCCGTGGGGCTGGTGGGCCTCGACATCGGGCTCACGATCGTGATCGGCACGGTGGCGGCGGCGCTGAAGGCCGGCGTGATCTGAGCCGCCGCGTCGTGGCACCACTCACGCGGCCGTCGGGGGCTCGCGCGGCTCGTACAGGACCTCGGTCAGGTAGAGCCCGCAGGCCGGTGCCGTGGGTCCGCCCTTGGTGCGGTCGCGGGCTTCGAGCGCCGCGGCGACGTCTCTCGCCGCCCATTTCCCCTCCCCCACCAGTTTCAGCGTGCCCACGATGTTGCGCACCTGGTGATGCAGGAACGAGCGCGCCCGCGCCGTCACCGCGATCTCGTCGCCGTGACGGACCACGCTCAACACGTCGAGCGTCTTGACCGGCGATTTGGCCTGGCACAGCGAGGCGCGGAAGGTGGTGAAGTCGTGGCGGCCGATGAGGCACTGCGCCGCCTCGTTCATGGCCCCGGCGTCGAGCGGGTTCATGATGTGCCAGGCCCGTCCCAGATCGAGCGTAAGAGGGGGATGCCGGTTGACGATACGGTAGAGGTAGGCGCGCTCGCGGGCCGACAGCCGCGCGTGGAAGGTCAGCGGCACGATCTCGGCCGCCAGCACGCAAACCGCCGCGGGCCGCAGGTGGAAATTGACGGCGTCGCGCACGGTTTCGGGATCGTGGTCGCGGGACAGATCGACGTGCGCCACCTGGCCCAGGGCATGCACGCCGGCGTCGGTCCGGCCGGCCCCGAAAACCCGCGCCGCCTCACCGCAGAATTTGGCGATCGCCTCTTCCAGCGCCTGCTGGACCGAGGGGCCGTTGTCCTGGCGCTGCCAGCCGACGAAGCCGGTTCCGTCATATTCCAGCGTCAGGCGATAGCGGGGCATCGCGGTCCGCCGTCAGGCCGGGCACGGCAGACGGGTGCCGGGCGCGACCGCGTGGCCGCGCAGGAAATCCGCGGCGTCCATGGCCTTGCTGCCCGCGCGCTGGAGACGGGTCGGCCGCAGCGCGCCGTCGGCGCACGCGATCAGCAACCGCTCGTCGAGCACCGTGCCCGGTGGGGCTTTCTTCGCCGCGCCCTTGCCGGCCACGGCGCCATCCTCGGGCGCAGCGGCCAGCACGCGGATTCGCGCGCCGTCGTGCTCGAACCAGGTGCCGGGAAAGGGCGAGAAGGCCCGGACCTTGCGCGCCAGGAACGCCGCGTCCTTTCGCCAATCGAGGCGCTCTTCCCCGGGCGCGATCTTGTTGGCGTAGGTCACGCCCGATTCGCCCTGGGGCCGGGGCACGATGCGCCCCCCATCGAGACCGTCCAGCGCCTGGATCGCCAGCCGCGCGCCCATGTCGGCGAGACAGTCGTGAAGCGCGCCCGCCGTGGCGTCGGGGCCGATGGGCACCTTCTCGCAAAGCAAGATGGGGCCGGCATCGAGTTCCTTTTCCACCAGCATGATGGTGACGCCGGTCTCCTTGTCGCCTTCCAGGATCGCCCTCTGGATGGGCGCCGCGCCGCGCCAGCGCGGCAGCAGCGAGGGATGGATGTTGAGGCAGCCGAGCCGGGGCACCTTCAGGATCGCAGGAGGAAGGATCAAGCCGTAGGCGGCGATGAGCGCCGCGTCGGCTTCGAGCCCCGCGAAGGACTTCTGCTCCGCCGCGGGCTTGAGGCTTGCGGGCGTGCGCACCGCGATTTTGTGGCGGAGCGCGAAGGCGTGGACCGGCGAGGGCGTCTCCTTCATGCCGCGGCCGGAGCGGCGCGGCGGCTGGGTGTAGACGCAGACGACCTCGTGGGGGGATTCGTGCAGCGCGGCCAGCGCCGGAACCGCGAAGGCCGGCGTTCCCATGAAGACCACGCGAAGCCGGCGCATGGAGTCAGATGGCCGGCACGGAAGCTTTGCGCGCCTTGACCAGCTTGCGCAGGATGATGCTGCGCCGGACCGCCGAGATACGGTCGATGAACAGAACGCCGTTCAGATGATCGATCTCGTGCTGCAGGCAGGTGGCGAGGAAGCCGGTGGCGTGAACCTCCCGGATCTCGTTCTCGTAATCGAGGTAACGGATCTTCACCTCCTTGGGGCGCGCGATCTCGGAATACTGGTCGGGGACCGAAAGGCATCCTTCCTCGCACACCGCCTCTTCCTCCGAGGTCCACACGATCTCGGGATTGGCGAGCCTGAGGGGATTGGGCGGCTCGCCCTCGCGTGCGGTGTCGACGACGATGACGCGCCGAGCCACGCCGACCTGGGGCGCGGCCAGGCCCACGCCCGGCGCCGCATACATCGTCTCCAGCATGTCGTCCATGAGCCGCCGCACCGCGTCGTCCACGCGCTCGACGGGCTTGCTCTTCATCTTCAGCCGGGGGTCCGGCGCGGTGAGGACGGGCAGAATCGCCATGACGGAGTCTTTCCGATTTACTCTTGCGCCACATCTAGTTAGGCCCGCCGCCCCGCGCCGTCAAGCGGGCCGCGCCGCGGTCTCGACTCGGCTGGCGCGGGCGGCCCGCGACGGGGGCGGCGTATACGCATTGCGTCGGCTCATGGTACGGTTCGCGGCACCGAGTCGAAGCGGAAGACGAAGCCGAAGACGAAGCCGAAGACCATGGATTTGACTATGACCATCGCCGCCGTGATCGGCCTCGCCGTGGTGATCGTCGCGGGACTCTTGCTCGCGGTCATGATGACGCGCATGACCGCCCAGCAGGCGGAGATCAAGGGCCGGCTCGCCCAGATGGCCGACGGCCAGGCGGCCGCCCAGGCCCAGGTGTCGGACCGGCTCCAGGCCCAGGAGCGCCTGTTGACCAAGAGCCTGGAGGAACGGCTGGTCGCGTTCTCGCGCCGGGTCGGGGACACCCTCGAGAAATCGGCCACCCAGGCCCAGACCTCGATGACCGATTTGAAGGAGCGGCTCGCCGTCATCGACGCGGCGCAGAAGAACATCACCGAGCTCTCGGGCCAGGTGGTCGGCCTTCAGGACATTCTCTCCAACAAGCAGGCGCGGGGCGAGTTCGGCGAGATCCAGCTTCGCGACCTGGTGGCGAACGCTCTGCCCCCCGACGCCTACAAGTTCCAGGCCACGCTCACCAACGGCACGCGCGCCGATTGTCTCATCCGTCTCCCCAATCCGCCGGGCAGCATCGTCATCGATTCCAAGTTCCCGCTCGAGGGCTACCGCGCGCTGCGCGAGGCCAAGGACGAGGTGGCGCGCAAGGAGGCTGGCCGGCGCTTCGCCGCCGACATCATGGCCCACGTGCGGGCCATCGCGGAGAAGTACATCGTCCCCGGCGAGACCGCGGAATCGGCGCTCATGTTCCTGCCCAGCGAGGCCGTGTTCGCGGAGCTGCACGCCAATTACCCCGATGTCGTGGAGAAGGCGCACCGGGCCCGCGTCTACACCGTGTCGCCGACCACGCTGTGGGCGACGCTCAACACCATCCGCGCGGTGCTGAAGGACGTGCGCATGCGCGAGCAGGCGGGCGTCATCCAGCAACAGG
>JBAVNO010000365.1:0-5606 GCA_049691095.1 Alphaproteobacteria bacterium
GACGCCGCAATCCTCGAACCGGCGCGCGACGTCGATGGCCCGGGTTTTCGACACGTCCGCCCATCCCTCGACCGCCACGCGGCCGTTCTCGGCGTCGATGCCGACCACGATCCGCCCCGGATGGACGCGCGCCGCCGCGCGCACGATCTCGGGCTGCCGCAGCGCCACGGTGCCGAGGATCACGCGCCTGACGCCCTTGTCCAGCCACATCGAGACGGTGGCGAGGTCGCGGATGCCGCCGCCCAGCTGCACCGGCACGGAGACGGCGGCCAGGATCGATTGGACCGCGGCCGCGTTCACCGGATGGCCGGCGAAGGCGCCGTCGAGATCCACCAGATGCAGCCATTCGCATCCCTGATCGGCGAACGCGCGCGCCTGATCGGCGGGCTCGTCGTTGAACACGGTGGCCTTGTCCATGCGGCCCTTCCAGAGGCGCACGCACTGGCCCTGTTTCAGGTCGATGGCCGGGAACAGGATCATGAGGCCCTAGGGACGCCAGGCGAGGAAGTTGGCGATGAGCCTGAGCCCCACCTCCTGGCTCTTCTCGGGGTGGAACTGGGACCCCACCATGTTGTCGCGGCCGATCAGCGCCGTGACGGGGCCGCCGTAATCGACCTCCGCCAGCACGTCGGGCGCCTCGGTGCACGCAAAATGGTAGCTGTGGACGAAATAGGCGTCGCTTCCCGTATCGATGCCCTGAAGCACCGGATGGACGGGCGGGCGCGGCCTCAAATCGTTCCAGCCCATGTGGGGAATCTTGAGCGCGGGATCGGCGGGCTCGAGCATCCTCACCTCGCCCTTGATCCAGCCCAGTCCCTCGTGCACGCCATGCTCCAGACCCCGTTCGGCCATGAGCTGCATGCCGACGCAAATGCCGAAGAACGGTTTTCCGCGCTCCGCCACCTCGCGGTTCAGCGTCTCGATCATCCCAGGAAGCGCCGCAAGACCGCGCTTGCAGTCGGCGAATGCACCCACCCCCGGCAGCACGATCCGGTCCGCGCCCGCGACCGCCCGCGCCTCGTCGGTGACGACGACGCGTTGGCCCACGCCGCGTTCCGCCGCCGCGCGCTCGAACGCCTTGGCCGCGGAGCGAAGATTCCCCGACCCATAGTCGATGATGGCCACGGTCATAGGCCGGCAGCTCCGAGACTGCTCAGGCGCGGGGCATCGAGCCCCAGCCGCTCGGCGGCGCGAAGCTCCGCCGCATCCACGTCGGGCGCGGCCGCGACCGCCGCGTCCTCGAACCCCCGGCGCGTGAGCTCGAGCCGCCGCCAGTCGTTCGCGAACTGGCCTATGACGACGAGCACCAAGACGTCGATGGCGAAGCGCAGCCCCGCGTCGAAATCGGCATAGGTGACGAGGCCGTCGATTGCCGCCGACGCGACGAACAACGCGAAGGCGGTGATCCACATCCGGTGCCACAGCGCCCACAGCACGGTGAAGAACGCCGCCGGCCAGCAGAAGCCTTCCTTGACCACCACCAGATCGCGGCCGCCTGCCGGCGCGAGCGGGCCGGAACGCGGACCGAGATGAACGGTGAAGATGCGCATGAGCTACCTCGCCTCGAACGGGCGGCCGGCGCGGGCAAAGGGGCCAAGGCCGGACGCCCCGCGCGCCTAAAGCGATCCGCCCAGCGTGCCCTTGGTGGACGGAACCTCGCCCGCGCGGCGCGGGTCGATCGTCACCGCCGCCCGCAAGGCCCGGGCCAGGCCCTTGTAGCAGGACTCGATGATATGGTGATTGTTGCTGCCGTACAGGCATTCGATGTGCAGCGTCACGCCGGCCGCCTGGGCGAAGGCCTGGAACCATTCCTTGAACAGTTCGGTGTCCATTTCGCCCAACTTGCCGCGGGTGAACTCCACCTTCCAGATCAGATAGGGGCGGTTCGAGGCATCGAGCGCCACGCGGGTCAGCGTCTCGTCCATGGGCGAGAGGGCCGACCCGAAGCGCATGATGCCGCGCCGGTCGCCCAGGGCCTGCCTGACCGCTTCGCCGATGGCGATGCCCGAGTCCTCGGTGGTGTGGTGGAAATCGATGTGCAGGTCGCCCTTCGCCTCGAGGTCGATGTCGATCAGGCTGTGGCGCGAAAGCTGCTCCAGCATGTGGTCGAGGAATCCGATCCCGGTCGAGATGCGCGACACGCCGGTGCCGTCCAGGTTCACGGCGACCTTGATCTGGGTCTCTTTGGTCTTGCGCTCGACGGTGGCCTTGCGCATGGCGGTTCCTCGTCAATCGGGGGCTTATCGGTCGTATTCCGGGGCTTGGGCCCGGCCGACTTGTACCAGGAAGCGCCCTTTCACGCCACCCCGCGCGGCTTTCCGGCCGCGCCCGAATCCCGCCCCGGAGGCCGCGATCCGAGGCGCCGTTCCCAGGTGCGGTCGGGGGCCGGGCTTGACGGCGGGCGGCGGCGGCCCACATCGTCTCCTATCCCCGCCGCCGGCCCCGAGCCGGCCCATCCTGCAACCCCTTGGGCAACGCCCGAGATCGGCTGGACATATCGGCTGGACATCCGGAGAGACATGACCACAACGGGAAACGAGCTTTGGCACGGCACGACCGTCCTTTTGGTGCGAAAGGGCAACCTGGTGGTGGTCGCCGGCGACGGCCAAGTGACGCTGGGCCAGACCGTCATCAAGTCGAACGCCCGCAAGGTGAGAAGGCTCGGCGACGGCTCGGTCATCGCCGGCTTCGCCGGGGCGACGGCCGATGCGTTCACGCTGTTCGAGCGGCTGGAAGCCAAGCTGGAGCAGCACGCGGGCCAGCTCACCCGCGCCTGCGTCGAGCTCGCCAAGGACTGGCGCACCGACCGGTACCTGAGGCGGCTGGAGGCGATGATGGCGGTGGCGGACCGCAACACCTCGCTGGTCTTGACCGGCACCGGCGACGTGCTGGAGCCCGAGGACGGGCTGATCGGCATCGGGTCGGGCGGCATGTACGCCCTTTCGGCGGCGCGCGCCCTGATGACGGTCGACGGGCTCGACGCCGAGGTCATCGCGCGCCGCGCGATGGAGATCGCGGCCGGCGTGTGCGTCTATACCAATAGCAATCTGGTCATCGAGAAGCTTTCGGCATGACGTCGTTTTCGCCCCGCGAGATCGTCTCCGAGCTCGACCGCTTCATCGTCGGCCAGAACGACGCCAAGAGGGCGGTGGCGATCGCGCTCCGCAACCGTTGGCGCCGCCTTCAGCTTTCCCCCGAGCTGCGCGAAGAGGTGCTGCCCAAGAACATCCTCATGATCGGCCCCACCGGCGTGGGCAAGACCGAGATCGCGCGCAGGCTGGCGCGGCTCGCCGACGCGCCGTTCCTAAAAGTCGAGGCGACCAAATTCACCGAAGTGGGCTATGTCGGCCGCGACGTGGAACAGATCGTCCGCGACCTGGTGGAGATCGCGCTCACCATGGAGCGCGAGCGGGCGCGTAACGAAGTCGCCGCGCGGGCGGAGATTCTGGCCGAGGAGCGGATTCTCGACGTGCTGGTGGGCGAGGAGGCGGGTGCCGAAACCAGGGCCCGGTTCCGCCGCATGCTGCGCGCGGGCGAGCTCGATTCCCGCGAGATCGAGATCCCGGTGTCCGAGAGCTTGGCGCAGGCGCTTCCCACCTTCGAGATTCCGGGCGCGCCCGGCGCCCAGCTCGGCATGGTCAATCTGGGCGACATATTGGGCCGGGCGTTGGGCGGCCAGATGCGGCCCAAGCGCATGCCCGTGGCCGATGCACTCAAGGCCGTGATGGCGGAAGAGGGCGACAAGATGCTCGATCAGGAGAAGATCGTGCGCGCGGCGCTGTCCAACGTCGAACAAAACGCCATCGTGTTCCTGGACGAGATCGACAAGATCACCTCGCGCTCGGAGCGCATCGGCGCCGACGTGAGCCGCGAGGGCGTGCAGCGCGACCTGCTGCCGCTCATCGAAGGCACGACGGTTTCCACCAAGCACGGGGCGCTCAAGACCGACCATATCCTGTTCATCGCCTCGGGCGCGTTCCACCTCTCGAAGCCTTCGGATCTGCTGCCCGAGCTTCAGGGACGGCTTCCGATCCGGGTGGAACTGAAGGCGCTTTCCCGGGACGACTTCGTGCGCATCCTGCGCGAGCCCGAGAACAGCCTCTTAAAGCAGTACAAGGCGCTGATGGCGACCGAGGAGGTGACGCTCGACTTCACCGACGACGCGGTCGAGGAGATCGCGACGCTCGCGGCCGAGATCAATCGGAACGTCGAGAACATCGGCGCCCGGCGCCTGCACACGGTCTTGGAGCGTCTTCTGGAAGAGGTGAGCTTCACCGCCACCGACCGCCCGGGGACCAAGGTCAGCATCGACGCCAAGTACGTGCGCGACCAGGTGGGCGTGCTGGCCAAGGACACCGACCTCTCCAAGTTCATCCTTTAGGCGCGCAATTTCTTGAGCAGCACGTAGAGCGCGCCCATGCCGCCGTGCTTGGGCTGCGCGCCTGCGACGGCCAGAATCCTGGCCCGGTTCTTGGGCTCGTTCAGCCACAGCGGCACCTTCTCGCGCAGCGTGCCGCGGTGCATCACGCCGAAGGGCTCCGCCTCGCGCCTCACCGATCCCTTGCCGGTGATGACGATGACGCATCGTTTGCCCTGCGCCTGCGCGTCGCCGAGGAAATCGGCCAGCGCCTCGTGCGCCTCCTCCAGCGTGTGGCCGTGCAGATCGAGCCGGCGCTCGATCGGATATTGACCGCGGCGCAGCCGCTCGAAGCTCCGCGCGTCCAGGCCCGGCGCCGATTGGGGTGTGACGGGCGGCAGCGGCTTCGGAGCAGGCGGCGCAACCGTCGCCGGTTTTTTCGCGGCCGCCGCTTCGCCCGCCGGTTTCACCGCGGCGGGCTTTTGCGCCGCCGCGGCGATCTCCGCCCCGGTCAGGCGCGCCTTCCTGCGCTTCACCTTGGGCGGCAACGGCGCCACGGTCTTGGCGACTTCGCGCCAGATGTCGGGCTCCGCCCCGCGCGCGCCTTGCGAGGCTTTTCCGGGCTGGCTCTTGGCGAGACGGTTCTTGGCGGGGCGCTGCTTGGCGGAGCCGTGGGGCGGCGAGCCCGCCGATTTCCTCACCCTTATCATGCCCGGCCTGCTTCGCCGCCGTCCGCGCCCACCAGCACGATGTGGAGGCGCCGCGGCCCGTGGGCGCCGTATTGGATCTTCTGCTCGATGTCGGCGCTCCGCGACGGCCCGGTGATTAGGTTGACCGTGCGCGGCCAGGGCTTGTCGCCGAGCCTCTCGATCAGCCGTGCGAACGCCTCCTCGTAGCTCCCCACGATCCGGTCGGCCCGGAGCACGGCGATGTGATTGGGAGCGAGAAGATTGAGGAGCGTCGGGTGCGCGGGCGAGGAGACCGTCATCAAGGTCCCGGTCTCGGCGATCCCCGCGAACGTCCCGGTCACGGTCGTCGCGTCATCGGGTGCGGCCGGCCCGCGTCCGACGGGAAGCCGGGCCGCCAGGGCGGACGCGAGCTCGTTCAGTTCCGGGTCCGGCGCCACCCGGATCGGCCCCGGCAGCGCCTGGGCGGCGAGGAAGCGCTCGATCTCCGCCGCCACGCCGGCCCAAGACGACACAGGCGCGACGGTCGCCTTCGCCCGTTCCGCCATGTCCCGAAACAGGGC
>JBAVNO010000366.1:0-4396 GCA_049691095.1 Alphaproteobacteria bacterium
GGCCAGGATCGCGGCTTGGCGCGCGGCCCCGGCTTGCGTCTCCGCCCGGTCCGACGGGAGCGCCGATGCCCGCGCCTCGGCCCGGGTCATGAACGTTGCCCGGGCTTGCGGGTCCAGCGCGGGGAAACTCGCCGGGTCGGAGAGCCGGGCATGGGCCTCGCTAGGGTCGGCCGCCAGAAGGGCCTCGGCCTGCGCCCCATCGACGCGGGCCATGAAGGCGCGGGCGAATCCATTGGCGTCGTCGAACCCGATCAGCCCGGCGTCGCGCCCGGTGCGGATCGCCCCTTCCGCCTGCCGGCCCAGGAGGTCCCGGGTCAGCGGGTCGGGCGCAGAGGCCACTCGTCCCGCCAGGTCGGAAAGCCCGGAATCGAGCGCGGCGCGGTAGTTCTCCGCCTGCTTCTTCCCCGAGACCTTCCTGGCCTCGATCAGGCCCCGGATCAGCAGGGGCGCGAGCGCGCCCAGGAACGCGCTCTCCAGCTTGGGGTCGGAGCCGAGTCCGGCCTTGTACCGGTCGGCGATGGACTGGGCCTCGGCCCGGTAGCGGTCGGGCAGCGTCGCCGGGTCGGTGTCCTTTCCCAGGTTCCCTTGCAGGGTGTTCAGGTCCCTGACCGCGCTGAGCGTGGCCTCGCTCAGCCGCTGTGCCCGTAGGGCCTCCTGCTGACGGCGCAGGAACTCCGCGCCCAGTGCCGTCAGCGCGCCCCCGGCCCGTTCCAGCGCCGCGAACGGCGCGGCGATGGCCGCCGCGTCCGCGTGCAAGTGCAACGCTTCCTCCGGCGGGCCCGAAGGCCCGTCGAACGTCGTGATACGGGGCATTTGGGACTCCTAGCTGGCGGTGCGCAGCCTGATGCCGCTGCTTTGGCTGAAGATCGCCGGCAGCGCGGGAGACGAGGCAACGGAGATCGGCCCGGGATCGGAAGGCAGCGATCGGAGTCCAAGCCCGCGCGCATCGAGCAGCAGGTTGGTCCCGGCCCCGAGGTAAGCGGCGGTCTGCCGCTGGTTGCCCTGGTACCGATCGAGGGCGGCCTGTGCGGTCGCGTCGGCTTGCCGGATGACGCCGCCATAGCGGATGGACAGCGCATCGAGCTCGGAATTGGCGGCGGAATCCGAAAGCACGTCGAGCGCCGAGCCCGAAAGCGTGATGCCCGACTTGGCGACGTCGGCGCGGCCCTGGCCCAGAATGCGAATCGCGCGCTGGCGGGCCAATTGTTCGTCTGCAACTGCTTTTCGGCGCGCGAGCTCCGCATTCTGTTGCGCCACCCGCGCGTTGTACTCCGACGCGCTGGCGGCCGCTTGACCCTGCTGGATCGAGGACAAGGCGCTGAGCCCGAAGCCCACGGCCGAAAGCGCCGTGCCGACGGTGGTGAAGCCGCCCAATATGGGCGTGGCGAGAAGCGCGTCGCACATGTGTATCTGATCCTTGCGTACCTTAGCCTTCGTTGATGGAAATCCGCGGCACGATGGCGGAAACGGTGCAGGGAAGAGGCTGGTCTTGAGTCACCACCACGCGGGCCGAATTGTCCCAGCCCTTGGGAAAGATGACCTGCTTGTCGCCGGTGAACAAAGGCGGCGAGTCGTCCATGGGGTTCGCCCCGCCGCGGAACAGGACCTCGTCCAGATGCGCGTCGTCGAAACCGACCTTGGCGCCCAGCGTATCGAGGAAGCGGACCGTCGCACGGTCGATGCGTTTGCGCCGGCCGATGGACGCGCCGTCCTGCGCCCCCGCCTCCAGGTCCATGGTTTCGATCCGGCTGGTATAGGAAAGCCCGGCCTGAACGACGCGTGCCTCGCGGTCCAGCGTGATGGCGCCGCCCGCAACCCGCTTGTCCGGATGGTTGGCGCCGTCGGCAAGCACCGCGACGGTTTCGCCCTCGAGATGGTCGAGGCCCGATATGACCGTCGCCGGCGGACCGGAATAGGTTAGGCCGGCGTCGACGAAGAACGCGCCCGACTTGTCGTCGGCATCCAACGGCAGGAAATCGTACTCCATGAATTCGGCATGGCGCCGGGTGGCGCCATTGACCGTGCGCTCCACCACCATCCAGAGCTCGTCCTGGGTCATGCCGGGGATGCACGAGACGGACAGAACCTTCGCGTTCGTGCCCCCCAGGGGATGCACGTGCCACCCAACCACCTGCTGATCGCGCATGTAGGTCATGCCGGCGAGCCTGCCGTCCGAAAGGGCCGCCCACACTATGGACCACGGCTCCGCCTGGTAGGCTATTTCCACGATCCCCTTGCGTGAAATATGGTTGGCGAGAAGCGAGAGCTCCTGCGCCACGAAGGAATCGGCGTCGAACGCAAACACCGACTCGAACAGCTTGCGTCCCGCACGCTGGGTGAACAACACGGCCTGGTTGACGCGCACGGCGAGCGCGTCGGCGGAGCCCCGCGTCGTCTCGCGCCGCACCGTGACGTTGGTGGGGGTAAGCGCCTCGTTGAGTGTCGAAGCCTGCACGGTGAACTCGGCTCCGGTAGTGCCGACGGACAGCACTTTGCCCGCGCTCATCCACCGAATGGCGTTCACGCGGTCGTCCGCGATGGTGTAGGTGACGGCGGAATCGGCCGCCACCACGTCCGTCGTGTCCGAGGGCGCGAAATTCTCGAAGTCCCCCGATACCGAGCCCCAAAGCGTCTGCGGCTGGCTCGACGATCCGGCGAAGAACAGCCGTTCCTCGTAGAAGGTGACGACCGAGGGGTACTCGGTGGTGTCCGACCAGGCCCCTAACCGCCAATCGCTCGCAGCCGAGACCCCGCCGAAGTTCGATTTCACGTCCGCCGTCACGTGGCTCGAGTCGGTGAACGCCGCGATCTTGGCGTAACCCCAGGTCGAGCCGTGCTTGATGCGCACCAGCCGGCCCACGTCGGTGGCGGAAAATGGCGTGTGTCCCGCCGCCGTGATGGTGATGCCTGAGCCACTTGCCGCCGACGGCGTCAGGGTCTTTGCGGTGTCGCTGTTCTGGTCCTGGTACGGCCCGTCGAGCGCATCGAGAACCGTAAGCGTCCACGTGGTGTGCGAGGTGCGCGACAGTTTGCGCGGCACGAACGACGGGTGGCACAGATACAGCACGTCGGCCGACTGGGCCCATTTGACGCCGGCCAAGTCCGACTGCGCATACGGGCTTGCGATCTCCACCGGCGTGCCGGGCGGGCTCTCGATCCGGCCCCTGTCCTTGTAGAAGCGGAAATAGCCGGCCCCGGCCTCGATCTGATAGGTCTGAACGGTCGAGAACTCGAACGGGATCAGCCGCGCCGCGCCCGAATCCTTCGTCTCCGCCACGAACCGGGTGCCGGACCTGCGCTTGGCCGAGCCCTGGGGCACCGGCACGAAATTCTCCAGCCTGCGGCACGCGTTCGGATATTTGGCCAGGTCGATGCGGCCATAAAGCTCGGGCGACCATTCGCCGCCGTTGAAGGTGGTGAGCGCCGGGGTTACGCGCGGCATGTCAATCGGTCCCTCCGACGAGGTGGGAATCGAGATCGTCGATTTGGCGTTGCTCGCGCGGCGCGGCGCGCATGGGCGTTTGTGCGTCAGCCGCGCGGTCGGAGCCTTCAAATTCCCGATCGGGCCAGACGAGGAACGGTCCCGGCGGCGCGAACAGGGCCGCGATCAGTCGGCTCCACACGCCGCGGAGTGCGCCGGTCCAACCGATTTCGCCAAGGCCTCGTCGGGCATGCCCGCCGTGGCTCGGAGAGCGGTGGCGGGTCATGCCCGGCTCTCCAGCCACTGGTTGGCGTCGAGGGGTTCGGGCGTCCCTTCCTGGGCGTCGCATCGGCGCGCCTCGGCGAGCTTGGCCTGATAGGTCGTGAACATCGCCTGCGCCAGGCTCGTCGAGCCCGTCAGCGGATAGGCGAGATCGGCGGCGAGCCGGGCCGCGATGGTGTCGGCGAGCAGAGCATCCAGCTCCGCCGGGTCGGTGACTCGCGCCAGATAGAGGATGTTGAGCGGCGCCGCCTCGTCGGTCAAAACTCTGCGCCCCTCGATCCGGTACTGCGCACCCGCCTCCTGGTTCTCGAGCGTGAGCACCCGCAGGCAATCCACGGGCAACTGGAACTGCCGCGCATAGCCCCAGGCTGGCGCATCCGAGAGCGCCGCAAGCGACACCCGCCGCTCGGCGGCGTTCCACGGATAGGCGCGCAGCACCGCGTCGCGCACGGGCTCGTAGTTGCGCGCGCACAGCCGCGCCGCCTCCGAATTGTCGGCCAAGGACGTGATCGGGTCGGCCTTCAAGAGATCGAGCGCCCGGTTGCAGATGGAAACGACGGAAATGGTCATGGGTCACGCCTCTTCAGCGCGGCGGCTGCGAGCGCCGCGGCAACTGCTTTGGAGGAAAAGAACGGGGGAGGGGCTCGTCCGCCTTCGCTCGAGCTACGGCAGACACGAGTCCCCTCCCCCGCC
>JBAVNO010000367.1:0-26390 GCA_049691095.1 Alphaproteobacteria bacterium
GGGCCAAGCGGGCTGGGAGGCAGCGGGCGGTGCCGCCGCCGGGCCGGCCTCGGAACCGGCCGCCGGGTAACCGGGTTGCGCGATCTTTTCGGGCGGCTGGTGCGGGTAGAGGGGGATAAACTCGCCCGGGGCGCAACCCGACAGGCTCATCAGCCACAGGCCCATGCCCCCAAAGGCCGCAGCGCGCGAGGCGAGGCCCATCCAATCAATCACCGAGAGCCTCGCCGTGGCGCGCCCGGCGCGAAACCATCCATGCCCGCGAACGATGCGCAAGCCTTGTGTTCCCCTCCCGGTTGGGACCACATTCGGTTCCGCCGCGCATCAACCGGACGCGGCCGATAGAGCGCCGAGCGACCGCCGTTCGCGGCGGCGGTCTCATTGCGACCCGAGGTATGTGATGACGGCGTCGATGTCTTCCGCCGTCAAATGCTCGGCGTTCTGGTGCATGAGGGGATTCTCCCGCGAAGTCACCTGAAACGCCTCGATCTGCTTCTTCAGGTATTCCTTGTGCTGGCCGGCCAGGCGCGGGATCACGTCGTCGCCCTCCGCCTTTGGGCCGTGGCAGCCGGCGCATTTTGGAATCTGCTTGTCGGCGGCGCCGTAGAGGTAAAGGGCTTTCCCTTTTTCGGCCAAAGCCTTGTCCTCTGAGGGCGTGCTCGGCGCCGGCTTCTGCTTCGAATAATATCCTGAGATCGCCTCGATCACGCCCTCGGTCAGCGCAGGACTCGAAGCCGCGCCCCACATGTAGGCCTGGGCATGGGGATCGCCGCGGGTCCGCTTTCGAAAGGCCTTGATCTGGGCCTCCATGTATTCTTCCTGCTGCCCGGCAAGTTGGGGGAAGGTCGGGTTGTCCGTGCGCCCGTCCTTGCCGTGACAATTGGCGCACAAACTCTTGAGAAGATCGGCAGCCACGCTGGCATCGTCCGCTTGGGCGGCGCCGGTCACGAATGCGAACGCGATTCCGAAAGCCACAGGGAGCCAGGTTTTCACGGATGTTCTCCTCTTTTTTTCAACAAGAGCGCTATCGCGCTCTAAGGCCGTCTCGCGGAGCCCTTAGTACGCAAAACGAGAAATCAAGGAACGATGTGCTGCTATCAACGGCGTGCCTCCGAGTCCGGTCATAGTCCCGGGGAATTGATTCGGCGCGAGGGACATGCGCCGGGCTCGCCAATGCGACAACCGGTCAGCCCGCCGGTTCGGCGATAAGCCGACGGACTGGCAGCCGCAATATGGTGGCGAACCGCTCGTATTCACAGTGTCCCCGCGCTATAGCGACCCAAGGTATACGGCAAGGGCATCGATCTCTTCGTCCGTCAGGTTCAAGGCGTTCGGGTGCATGATCGGGTTCTCCCGGGTGTTCTCCCGAAACGCGCGGAGCTGGCGGGCAAGATAGTCCGGATACTGGCCGGCGAGGCGCGCATACGGTCCCTGGCCTTCCGCGTTTTTCCCGTGGCATTCGGCACACTCTGGGATTTCCCTTTTCTTGTCGCCGTTCGCGAACAAGGCTTTGCCCTTCGCCGCCAGGGCCGCGTCGGCTGCCGGCTCTCCGGGCACGGGCTTTTGCTGCGCATAGTATTTCGATATCTCCTCGATCACGCCGTGGGTGAGCTCGGGCTTCGAGGCGATGCCCCACATGTAGGCCTGGGCGTGCGGGTCGGCCCGGGTGTGGTCGTGAAATGCGTTGATCTGGGCCTCGAGATACTCGTCCAGTTGTCCCGCAAGGCGCGGGAAGGTCGGGTTTTCGCTGCGGCCTTCCTTGCCGTGACAAGTTACGCAGAAGTGCTGCACCAGATCGGCGGCCACGCCGGCATCGTCGGCCCGGGCGACAGTCGCTCCTAATGCGAGTGCCATTGTCAGGGTCAAGGCGAATTGGGTCTTCACAGGATTTCTCCTTTTCGTCGTTTGAAGGTGACCGTTCCGGTCGGCAGCGGAGTGAATCCCGCCGGCGTCAAAACACATACCAGAGGCTGAAATACAGGGTGTTGTTGTCGGAGGCGTCGCGCCCGAAGCCGTCGTAATTCTTACTGGCGCCGTTGAACTCGTTGTAGATCGTGTACTGGGCAATGAGCTTGGTGTTCAGCCACGGCACGTAGTCGAGCTCGAGAATCGCGCCATTGCTGTTGGGCTTGCCGGTGCGGCTTCCGGAAACACCGGGGAATGGCGACATTCCGAACACGGTCGGGTCGGCATCGCCCCATGTCGAGAACATCCCCACCGATCCGCCGATCGTGCGCATGTAGTAATAGGTCGCCGTGGCCCGGAAGGTTTGCAGCTCGTCGTTCAGGTTGGTGGCGTTGTCAAGCGCAAAGCTCGCGTCCCGTTCCGCGTTTTCATGAATCCAGGTGGCGAACACCGAGATCATGTCCCGATCGCCGATGTATTGATACTGGGTGTCCAGCGCGACGTCCGTGTAATGGTCGCTCAGGCCGCCGGTGACCGGCACTCCGTCGCCGGGCTTGATCGCCGCGTACATACCGTACGTGCCCCCCGACCACGAATTGCGGCCCCAGCGGCGCTCGTAGGCAAACCGCCAGTAGGGGGCCAGTGTGTCGATCACGAACGCGTCGGTGGAATCGAGCGGCCCGCCCTTGCCGAGCCGCGCCGTGCGGTACGCCCCGCCCTCCACATAGAACATCTTGTCGAAGGATGCGTAGGCGGTCAGACCCAGCACGTCCTGACCGAGCGACCCGTCGATAAGGGTTGCGGCATCGGGCGCGGGTGCCACGCTGCTGCCGGCGAAGGGGAAGCCCCAGGCGGGGACCGTGTTGTAGACGTCCTGAACCGTCGGGCTATTGTTCAGCGACAGACCGTACACGACGTCGGTCGACCCGATCGTGCCCGTATCGGCGAATCGTATGTCGGCGTTGTCCATGGACAGCGCATCTGCGGCACCGTCATAGGTGACCTGCATGAAGCTGCCCAGATGCGGCGCGATCTTGCCGGCGTAGAAGATGCTGGCTTGCTGCGGAAACTGAAGCTGGGTGTTCTGCGCGTTCGCGCCCGCGATCACAGAATCCGGGACCGATTTGTTGGTGGTGTTGGAAGCGACCTGCACCATGAACGATATCGGGGGCAGATCGGCGAGCGTGAGGGTCTTTTCCTTGCCGGGGCTGACGTCGGTGACCTCCCGGCCGGTCTGGAAAATGTAGCCGTTGAGCTTGAAGTCGCGCCCAAAGGGCGTGAGCTCCAGGAACACGGTATGACAGACCTCGCACGAAAACCCGGTCTGGCGCGCATAACTCGGCACCGCGCTCGCGGGGGAGGGGAATCCCGTAACCACCACTGCGAGTCCCGCCAGAATGAGTCGGAAAAGATATGGGTGGCGGGCTGCGACCGCACGGCTGTCGTCGAATATTCGCATGGCAAACTCCAATTATCGGCGCGGGTGGTGGCCTCAAGCCCGCACGCGTTGTTATTCCAGCGCGATGTCAAAACCGTTTCGACTCGCAACCTATCGGTGGAGCCACTGCGCATGGTTGATGTGAATCAAAAACGGGAAGATGGTCACATTAAAAAAATGTAATGTTTAGAACGAGATAGATTCGCAAGCGGGGCCACGCATGCGGCCGGATTGGTGCTGAGCCGGTGACAACCCGTGGCGCGACGCGTGCAGTGGTCCGCGTGATGGCCCACGCGGCTTGGAGAGAGGAGACGGCGGCGAATCCCACCGCGCCGCGTATTGCGGCATAAGAATGGGGCGATACGGCCGCGAAAAGCTCTCGTGCGGGAGTCAGATGCGCAGGGCGTCGAGCCAGTCGGCGAAGAAGGACGGGCCCTGCCGCTCGAGGGCGGGGCCGAAACGCCGGGCCTGATCGCGCAGCGCGGCCACGCCGATCCCGGCCGTGCCCGCGATTTCGCAGGCGTGACCGATGAACCAGCGCTCCAGATTCCGGGCCGTCGCTTCGGCGTGGAACTGGAGACCGAGTGCCGCGGGGCCGAATGAGAACGCCTGGTTCTCGCACACGCGGGTCGAGGCCAGGAGCGTGGCGCCCTTCGGCAGGTCGAAGGTGTCGCCGTGCCAATGCAGCACCGGCGCCTTCCCGGGTGCGAGATGCGCGAGCGCGGAGCGCTCTCCCGCGGCGGTAAGCGTGACCGGCGCGTACCCGATCTCCTTTTCCGACGCGGCATAGACGCGCTCGCCCAGCGCGCGCGCCATGAGCTGCGCGCCGAGACAGAGTCCAAGCGTGGGCCGGCCTGCCGCGAGTCGTCGTTCGAGCATCGCGGCCTCGCGTGCGAGGAACGGGTAGTCGGCGTCATCGAAGGCCCCGATCGGCCCCCCCAGTACGACCAGGAGATCGGGCGCCAGCGGATCGACGGATGCGAGATCATCGAGGCCGGCCTCGAGATATCGGATGCCGATCCCGCGCGCCTCCAGAACCGGCGCGAAACTCCCCAGGTCCTCGAAAGCCACGTGGCGGATGGCAAGCACGGATTTCATGGCCGGACAGAGCGAAGCTGATGGCGATACTTTTGAGGCGGCACCGACCGCGTCTGGCCGTGCCCGGCCGTGTCCTAAGAGGGGCCTTGGTTCGGGCGGTCGTGGCGGCGCGGCTATCCTACACGGGGGCCGGGTCCCGGCAAGCGCAACCTAGCGGAAGAAGACGCGGATTCCGGCGGTCACCTCGACGAGATCGGGGTACAGCCCGCGCCTGACGGTGTTCACCGTGACCTCGGTGTCGAACAGGAAGCTTTGCTTCACCTCAAGCCCGAAGGCCACGTTGTCTTCGACGAAATAATCGATTCCGGCACCGACCGCGGCGATGAAGGATGAATCCGGCTTGGCGCGGAACTTGCTGATACTGCTTGGGATGTCGGCGTCGCCCGCCTCGCCGTACCCGATGCCTGCGCCGGCCAGAAGATAGGGCGAAAGCCGGCCCTCGAGAATCGGATACCGGTATCGGCCCAGCGCGAGGATGGTCCACACGGGATAGCCCGACACCTTGCCGAACACGGGCGACGTGATTTGGGCGCGCGTGTAATCGAAGGCGAATTCCGCGCCCCAGTGGCGGTTGAAGTTCATCCCCAGCGAACCCCCGCCGAGAATGCCGGATCGGCCTTCGATGTTGATTCCCGAGGACGCGGTGGCATCGGCATCGGTGAAGAAGGCGGTGCCGAGACGGATCGCGACGAAGGGACGGCGCGCGTCGGAATCGCGCGGCGGCTTGGCTTCGGCGCGGCGCGCGGCGGCGCCAGTCCCGGAATGGTCGAGATAAACGCGCATGCCGCCGGTCACCGCGATGGTATCGGCGGTGAGATCCTGCTTCAAACCGTTGGACTCGACCGGGGGCGAGAACAGGAACGAATATTTTGCCTCCATCCCGAGCGCGACATTGTCGGCCACGAAATAATCGAACCCCGCGCCCGCCACGCCCAATCCCGCCCAGCCGCGGCCCCCTATGGGAACCGTGAAATTCTCGCGCCCGCTGAATTCACCGTAACCGACCCCGCCACCGCCCAGCACATAGGGAACGAACGCGCTTCCATTCCTGGGAAAGCGCAGCCGCGCCTGGGCCAGGAGTGCGGTCAAGGAGTAGTCCCCGACCTTGCCTTGCCCCGGTGCCGTCATGTCCGTCTTGACGTAATCGCCGGCAAGCTCGATCCCCAATCGCGGACCGATGTCGGCGCCGACCGCGATCTGGCCGACCGGGTTGTTGGCTGGAGTCTTGAGCACGGCGCCGGTGACGGCGCTTGCATCGGTGAAGAAGGACTGGCCCAGCGCGAACCGCATATAGGGGCGCAACTCCGTTTCCGCTCGCGCATCCGCCGCGCCGCCCAGGGCCGCTTCGGCAACCCCCCAAACCGCAAAGAAGCCGCCAACGACGGCGCGGCGCAAGCGGCACAACCACTGGCTGCCGCCGATAGGGTTCCTGGATCCGGTGTCCGGATGCGGAAGGAGGGGCCCGGGACTCGCCGGCCGCGCCCGAGCGGAACTGCGCGCCACCGCGGCGTCCGCAGAGTCGAACTGCTTGCCGTGGCGGGCGCGGATACGAGGCCGCGCCGGATTCCGAATGTCACGTCCACGCGTCGCCAACGGCAGCCCCCGCACATTGTGCGACATTACTTAATGCGGCCCTTCTTGCACGGCTCCGTTCCGTGGACAGCGGCGATGCAAGCGGCCGGTTATGAGCCGTTTATACCGTCATGGTAGAAAATCCGTAACCATTATTGTGGACCGTACGGCCCGAAGCCGCTACATGGGATGAAACGGCGGCCCGCATACGGGAGCAAGAGAGCGCGGAAAGTCTCGCCGCCGCGCAGCGAAGCCTGATGGCTGTGGCCGCCGGCGGACGAGACGAACC
Source organism: Alphaproteobacteria bacterium (assembly GCA_049691095.1). Lineage (GTDB taxonomy): Bacteria > Pseudomonadota > Alphaproteobacteria > DATDPM01 > DATDPM01 > JBAVNO01. Next base: position 6,300 of record JBAVNO010000367.1, read on the forward strand.
GGACCGCGGAAAGAAATCGGAATGCCCTCGACCGTCGCCTATTACGGGCACCACCGATGCGCGTCCAACATGACCATCAACGCGCTTGGTGACATCTGCGCCCATGCCGGAATTGAGACCGTGATCCAGGATCACGCGATGAAATTCCCGTCGGAAACCGATCTGCCGAAGGATTCGACGCGAAACCGCATGCTGTTATGCTGGAACAGCGACGTGCTCTACGTACGGGAGCTGGGGTTGCGCGCCTTCCACGTCATCCGCGATCCGCGCGACGTGATCGTCTCCGGTTATTTCGCGCATCTCCACAGCCACTCCGACGAGAATTGGCCGCGGCTTCGCGCCTTCCGGCGGTATCTGGCGACCCTGGGCGAATCGGACGGACTGATGGCGGAGATGGAGTTCTCGTCGATCTACCTCCACCAGATGCTGGCATGGGACTACGACGATCCGCTGATTCTGGAGATGCGGTTCGAGGACCTGATCAAGGATCCCGCCGCACACCTCGAGGCCGCCTTGGTGCATGTCGGCCTGACGCCGGCGCCGGTGCCGGCGAAGTTGATTCGCGACGTCATCGACTTGTATGCCTTTGAAAAGGTGACCGGCGGCCGAAGGCCGGGCGAGGAGAATGTGAGGCACCACTTCCGCAAGGGCGTCGCCGGCGACTGGAAGAACCATTTCACCGAGCGCCACATCACGCGCTTCAAGGAGCTTTACAACCCGGTCCTGCTCGAGACCGGATACGAGACGGACGCGAACTGGTAGCCGGGCGCGCCGTGCCTCTGTGGATTGCCGCGGCGCCCGCCGCTGCCTATGCTCGCGTCGGCAAAGGGGGACGGCGTGGCCGAAAAGCCCAGAGTCGAGATCGAGTACTGCACGCAATGCCGCTGGCTCCTGCGCGCCGCGTGGATGGCCCAGGAGCTGCTCGCCACGTTTGAGACCGAGCTTGGCGGCGTCGCGCTCGTTCCCGGAACCGGCGGCGTGTTCGAGGTGCGGGTCGAAGGGCAAACCGTGTGGTCGCGCAAGGGCGAAGCGCGGTTTCCCGAGATCACCGAACTGAAGCAGCGGGTGCGCGACCTGGTCGCGCCCGACCGCGACCTGGGCCATTCCGACAGGAAGCCGTGACGGCTCCCGTTGGCCGTTTTGCCGGCCATCGATGCCGCCGGCCGGTTCCTGATCCGCGGCCCGGCTTCGTCCGTATAAGGCCAAGAACAGGCGAAACGGGAGGACCAGCCATGCCCTTTGGTTCGGGACTGCGGTTGCCGGTGGCAATGGCCGCAGCGTTGTTCTTATCGGGATGCGTTTCCGCCACCGACGTGTTCGGCGATGCGCGGCAAGGCTATCTCAACCCGGCGCGAGCGGCCGACGCCGATTTTGCGCGGGCGGAGACGGTGCCGGTCACCCTCTCGGAATACGCCTTCGCGCCGGCTGCACTGTCCGTGAAGGCCGGCCGACCCTATGTCCTGCGCCTCGAGAACAAAGGGACCAAGGCCCATTTCTTTTCTTCCGTCCCCTTCTTCAAGGCGATTGCGGTCCGCAGCCTCTCGGGGCACGCCGGCCAGGGCGAGATCGCGGCTCCTTATCTGAAGACCATCGGGCTTGCAGCCGGCGAGACGCGGGAGCTCGCGTTCGTCCCGCTCGCCAAGGGTACCTATGACTTCGAGTGCACGGCGCCGTTCCACGCCGACTTCGGCATGACGGGAACCGTTACGATCGAGTAGCCGCCACGCCGGCCGCGCCCCGGCCGCTCCGGGCTAGAGATCGAGGCCGCCGATCTTGACCGCCCGCGACCATTCGGACTCGGTGTCGTCCGAGAACACGATCGACGGATCGGCGGTCGCGATGTACCAGGAGCCGCGCGCGATCTCGTTTTCAAGCTGGCCCGGTCCCCAGCCCGCATAGCCGATCGCCACCACGCTGCGATCCGGCCCTTCGCCCTTGGCGATGCGCTCCAGTATGCTCTTGTCGGACGTGACCGCGATGCCGGGAGCGACGATTTGGCTCTTGTCGTCCTGGTAATCGGTGGAGTGGAGGACGAAGGCGATGAACGGCCCGACGGGGCCGCCGAAATGGACGCGGATCTTTCCGGCGGCCTCCACATCCTTGGAGCCGAACTCGCGCAGAACCTCGGCCGCAGGATACGTTCCGAGCACCTTGTTGACGATGATGCCGAGCGCGCCCTGGTCGTTGTGGCGCACCATGAGGATCACGGTGTCCTTGAAATGGGCGTCGTCCATGCCGGGCGCGGCGACCAACAGGCGGCCGGCCAGGCTTTGGCCGGCACGGCTGCCTTCGGATTCGGCCGGGTCGGGCGCGGCCAGAAGGCCGGATCCGACGAACAGGCCGAAAAGCGCGGCCAGCGCACACAAGGCGAGGATCGGTGCCGACGGCCGCACCCGGGCCGCGATTACCCGACGCAAGGTGCCCCTTGTCATGATCGCTTTCTCCCTCGCCTCCTGCGCCGGCTTCAAGACGCCCGCATCCGGCCAAGGCCGGCATCCGGGCGCGGCTTTACCGAATTCTAACAAATATCCGAGGTATAGTTGCGCCGATTGCTGCAAAAAATGGCGGGCTTTGTCGCCATGGCTTGTCGCCGCGGCGGCCGAGGACTAGTGTCTCACGGGGTTGTTTCGCGCTCGTGTCGCTGCGCAAGCCGCGATACGCCGCATGCCGGGGAGGGGGATCGCCATGCCCTTTGTGTCACGAGATGAAGACGGCCAGATCGTGGCGCTCTATCGCACGCCGAGAGACGGCGCCCGCGAGGAGCTGTCGGCCGACGATGCGGAGCTGGTGCAGTTCCTGGCCGAAGGCGGTTCGAGCGAATCTCTCAGATGGGAACTGTTCGTCTCCGACTTGCTGATGGGCCGGCTGGTCGAGGATCTGGTCAACGTGTTGATGGAACGAAACGTCTTGGCCCTCACCGACCTCCCCTCCGGGGCCCAGAGGAAGCTGCTGCGCCGCCAGCAGATCCGCGACAAGCTCCAGACCACCGGCGACATCCTGTCCGACGAAGGCGGCGTGCTGTAGGCCGGGCCGCGGTCCGGCATCGCACTGCGGGCGCCGCGCGCAGCTGCGCAAGGGTTTCACCACAGCAAGACTTCAGTTCGTCGCCACCACCTGATCGTTGGCGAGCAGGGTCGCCAAATCGACGACCGTGTGATCGAAGACCGCCACTTCTTCCCAACCCGTCGGGCCGTCGGCGGCGCCATCGGGCCGCACCTCGATGTGGGTGTTGGTGCCGTCGCTGAACGCATTCAGGAAATCGTGAACGTCGTCGCCCACGCCCATATGGATGACCCCGCTCACGTCGAGCCGGTCCGCATCGGGTCCCGTCCCGACGTGGAAGTCGGTGACGTGATCGACGTCGCCGCCGAGCGCCTGACTCGGCCCGATCACGAAGGTGTCGGCGCCGTTGCCTCCGGTGAGCACGTCGCTGCCGGCGCCCCCGTCGATCGTGTCGTCGCCGTCACCTCCCGAGATCGTATCGATGCCGCCGAGGCCGAACAACGATTCGCCCGCAGTCCCGCCCGACAGCAAGTCGCCGTGATCGGTGCCGATATATTCGGCGCCGACGGTGAAATGGGCGGTGCCCAGGTTGCTCGCGAGCCCCGTGTCGTCGGTGACTTGGAACGAAAGCTCGCGCAGGCCCGGCGTCGGGCTCGACGGATCGGTATGAATCGTGACGCTGGACAACAGCGTCTCGTAATCGGCGGGCGGCGCCGTGCCGGCGAAATCGAATCCGGTGACGATGCCGCCGTTGAAAACGGTCGTCGCCGTGATCCCGTGGGCGGCCGCGAACGCCGAGTCGAAGCTCAGCGAGTCGCTGACCGCGAGCCCGTCGGCCGCGACCTGCGCTCCCACGAGCACGGAACTGTCAAGATCGGTGACCGTGACATGGCCGTGGAGCGAGTCGCCGGTCACCACGTCGTACGGGTAATCGCCGAGGTGGACGCGGAACAGCACGTCGTTGTAGTCCCAGTCGCCTCCGCCCAGCAGATCCTCGAAGCCGACGTGGAGCCAGCCGGCGTGGGCCTGGTCGATGCCCGAGAGCGTGTGCTCGATGTGATCGGGATTGAGCAGCCGGTCGTTGCTGTAATAGACGTTGCCCGCGAGGTTGTGCCCGTCGAAGGTGAGGCCCAAATTGTGGTTGGCGTCCGGCGCATCCGCGAAATCGAGCTTGACGTTGATCTGGTCCAGCGTCTTGCCGGTCAGGAGACTGCGGTTCGCGGAACTCCCCCAACCGTCGGCGATGAGGAAGAACCCGATCTCGGTGCCTTGGGGCACTGCGCCGAGATCGACCGTCATCGGTTGGCCATCGGCCAGGGGATTACCGTCGACGTTCTCATTGCCCTGGCTGGTGTTGAGCCAGATGAGCTGCGGATCCGTCGGCTGCCCATCCACGATCTTGTACCAGCCCAGCATGTTCTGATAGCCGGCGGATTCGCTTTCGAACTGGACGGTGACGTGGGCATCGCCCTGGAGCGTCAGATTCGTCCCGACCACACCATTGACGAAGGCGGTGTTGTTGGCGCCCGGGTGCGAGCGCAGATGGTCGCCGATCCAGGGCTGCGAGTCGGGGTCGTGCTCCCCGACGAGGTGCTGGACCAGGATCGATTGGCCGCTGCCGTCGGCGGCAACCACGGGGGCCAAATGGGTCTCCTCGGCCGGCGGGACGATCGTCTCGTGGGACTCGGTTTGGAGCGGGGCCGCAAACGGACCCGCGAACAGCCGCGGCGCGGTGAGAACGTCGGCCTGCGAAAAGACCGAATCGGTCGGCGCAAGCGGGTCGTCGTGGTCGATGCCGGGTGGCAAGGGCAGGGGATCGAAGGGCGCGAAGGAGGCGCCGGTGTTGGCCGCGCTTGCCCCTCCGGCGCCGCCCGCGGCGGGCTCGATGTCCGCCAGCGCTTCGGCTTCATCGTCGGGTCCGGCGCCCTGATCGGATCCGGCATCCGTGTCCTCGCCCGCCGGATTGAGGCCGGGCGGAACAAGACCCGGGGGAACGAATCCGTCGGGAAGGATCGCCAAATTCTCGCCCACGCCCTGCGTCCACGGCCCGTCGCCGGGCAATCCGTCCGGACCGTCCGGACCGCCGTCTTTCGTCTCTCCTTGGGCGCCCTGGCTGGAGTCGAGTCCATCGGCTTCGGCCACCATGATGGCGCCGACGGGAATTTCATGACCGGATGGGACGCCGTCGCTCTGCGACTCCCAGGGGGCCCGATCCGCATGCGCCGAGTCGAGCCCCGCCGGCACCACCGACGTTCCGACCTTCCTGTTCGGATCCTGGTTCGTCCCTTCCATGGGCTCGCTCCTGATCGGGGCTCCGTCCTACTTGGACGGTCTGTTGCCTCTGCCTCGTCCGACTGTTTCCCGCCATTGACGGGGTCGTCCCGCTTGCGCCCATCGATTTCCCGCCCCGCGGGCGCCCGGCCTTCATTGCCTCCTTGGTTGTCCGGCCGCGGCGCTACCGCGGAACGCGAAATTAGGGGAAACAATCGCAGAACAATACTAAAGAAAACGCAAATATAAATGCAATTCCTTTCGTGTGTTATTATATGAATATTCTAATAAACGGCAGATTATATTTGATACGACTTTAAATAAAACTTTAGGCAAATCGCCAATGGCGCGAATAGGCGGCGAAAACGCCTATGCGATCTCCCTCTGCGCCGCCGTCACGGGCGCAAGAAAGCGGCCCCGCGGCGCGGCGCCAGGACGATGTCCGGGGTCCGGATTGCTCTTAGCGCCGCGCGCGCAGCGCGGCGGTGACGTCCTTTTCCATGCGCCGGGTGAGCGCGATCAGGCGGTCGAGCTCCCGGTAGGTGGCGCGCAGGTCCCGCGCCGTTTTCGGGATGGGCCGGGCCTTTGCCCCGGCCGCCCTCCGGCGCCCCATCCACCAGATGTGAAGCCGCCCCGTCTCGGGATGGCGAAGCCAGAGCCCGTGGGCCAGCAGGTCGCGCTCCGCCTTGGCGCGCCGCAGGCCCGTCTTCATCCGGGAATACTCGCCCGCGACGGCGAGTCCCCGGGCCTTGACGAGATCCCGGATCATGGCAACGCGCTCGTCGGGGCGAAGGGCGCGCACCGCCTTTCCCGCCCGCCGTGGATCGACGGCCAAGAGGCGGTACAGGATCCGCTCCAACAGCCATTCCTCGTAGCTCCACCGGGCCAAGACCCGTCCGATCGCGGACGCGTAGGAGCTGGGGAGACGGCGAACCTCTGGAACTATTCGCATCGTGGCCTCCATGGCGGGAGGATCGGGCGACGCCGCGAAGACGGTGCGCCCGAAACGCCGACGGAGCGCAAGGCCGGCGTGGCGGCAACCGGTGCCGGGCGCGCCCGTCGAGAACCCGGCCGGATCGGAACTACATTAAACCCGGCCTTGGGGCCGGGGAATGGCCTCGGTCGACCGGACGGGCGAGAAACGGGCCTCGCTCAGGGCTCGACCGCCTTGCCGTGGGTGATGAAATAGAGGTTGCGCGCATAGATGAAGAGCCCCGCCGCCTGGCCCAGGATGAAGACCGGATCGACGCGCCAGATGGCGTACAACAGCAGCAGCGCGCCGCCTGCCATGCTGAAATACCAGAACGCCACCGGGATGATGCTCTTCTTTTGCCGCTCGCTGTGGATCCATTGGATAATGAACCGCATCGAGAACATGGCCTGCCCAAGGAATCCGACGGCAAGCCAGATCGTGTTCTTGTCCATGATCAATCCTCGCTGGCGATTTCGGGGTTGGTGGCGCGCCGTTGCAGCCACAGCACGCCCATAAGGTCGACGATTCCGACCCACAGGCGGTTGCCCACCCCATATTTCGATTGACCGCGCTCGCGCGGGCGGTGGTTGACGTCCACCAGCACGACCTCGCAGCCCTGGCGCCGGAACAGGGCGGGCAGGAAGCGGTGCATGTGGTTGAAGAAGGGAAGCCTCAGGAACGCCTCGCGTTCGAACAGCTTGAGCGAGCATCCGGTATCGGGGGTTTCATCCTTGAGCAGACGGCTCCGCACCGCGTTGGCGATGCGCGAGGACACGCGCTTCAGCCAGCTATCGTGGCGCCGCCTGCGAATTCCGGCCACAAGCGGGGCCGGGCCTTTGTGGGACTGGGCGGCGGCAATCAAACGCGCGATGTCGGCGGGATCGTTCTGGCCATCGCCGTCGAGCGTGGCCACGAAATGCCCGCGCGCGGCCTTCACGCCGGTCCAGATCGCCGTGCTCTGGCCGCAGTTGCGCTTGTGCCGAACCACCCGAAGCCGGGAATACTTGGCGCGCGCCTCCTTGAGCCTCTGGCCGGTCTCGTCCCGGCTGCCGTCGTCCACGAACACCACCTCGAAATTCGCCCCCAAGGGCTCCAGCGCCCCGTGGATTTCCGCCAGCAGGGGCAGAACGTTGTCGGCCTCGTTGAACACGGGCACGACCACGGATAGGGACTTGGCGGCGGAGGGCTCGCTCATGGCCGACGAGAGATAGCAAAACGCGACGGGCGAATCCAAGACGATCGCAAGGCCACGCGGCCCCGGCCCTGGCCGCGCTAGGCCGGCAGGAAGATGAAGTTGAAGACGTAGGTGGCGGGATCGCCCGCCCGATGGTTCTTGACCGGGTCGAACCGGGCCAGCGTGACGAGGCGGCCATGGTCGAGGAACAGGCCGCGGTATCCCATCGCCTGGACGGCCCCCAGGGTGTCCTCGACGGGCCGTCCGGTATGGACCTCCTCGATCTCGACCAGAAGCGTGGGCCGGCTTCTGGCAAGGGTGGCCCGCGCGCCTTCGAGCACGTTGGTCTCGAACCCCTCGACGTCGATCTTGACGAACCCCGGGTCGCCCACGTCCTCGTCGTCGAGCCGGCGGGTGGCCACCGGGATTCGCATCGCCTCGCCGGTGAACTTGTCCGGCCTCAGGCTGGCGAGCTGGTTGGAATAACCCGCTTTGCGGCGCGGGACGACCAGCATCGCCTCGCCCGTGACGTCCGAGAGCGCGCTGGGCCGCGCCGTCACGTTTCGCCCTTTCACCGAGCGGGCGAGCAAGGCGAAGATCTTGGGGTTTGGCTCGTAGGCATAGACGTGGCGCGAATAGCGCGACAGGAAATAGGTATAGACGCCCTTGTTCGCGCCGGCGTCGACGCTTGTCTTCGCCGGGTCCGCAAGATAGCGTAACAGGCGCAATTCCGCTTCCCCCTTGAGAAGGCCGCGATAGGCGCGAATCCGCCAGTAGAGAGGCGCCGGGATCAATGTGTTCGCAATCCTCTCCTCCAGCGTGGCGGGGGGCACCATGCGCGATTCGGAATCTGGTTTTCTATCCATCCGTCCGGCCGTTCCTGGGTCACTCGTCGGCGAAGGGTTATACCATGCCCGGATCGGCGCCCGGATCGGCGCCCGGATCGGCGAAGCCCGCGCATGGCGCCGGCCGCGCGCAGGGAATGCCGGGCGTGGGACGCGCGAAGGGATGAGGTGCGAGATCTGCGGTTGTCCGTCCCCGCGTTTCTTCGCCGACAAGGACGGCTACCGGTTCGTCGAGTGCCCGGACTGCGGCTTCGTGTTCCTTGACCCGATGCCGGGCGACGCCGAGATAGAGGCGCTTTACGCCGGCAGCGGCGAGCCGGACACCGAGTACTCCAAACAAGCCTCGCGGATGCGCCGCGCCATCGGCCTGCTGCCCAAGTTCCTGCCGCTCATCTACAACAAGACCGTGCTCGACGTCGGATGCGGCGGCGGCTTCAAGGTGGCCGCATTCGGGGCGTTCGCGAAGGAGGCGGTCGGCATCGACATCTCCGAGCACGCCATCGCCTTCGCGAAGCGCCGGTTCCCGAAATACCGGTTCCTCCGCTGCGACTATCGCAACATCGGGCCGGATTTCGGGACCTTCGATCTCGTCTATTCCTCGGAGGTGATGGAGCACGTCACCGATCTTCGCGCCTTCATGCGCATGCTGCGCCACGTCACGCGCCCGGGCTCGCGGGTCTACATCACCACGCCCGACCTCGGCCATCCCAGGGTGCCGAAGCCGGTCACCGCGTGGAGCGTCTTCGGCCCGCCCCATCACGTACGCTTCTTCAACATCGAGAACATCACACGGCTCTTCGCCGATCATGGCTTCGATCTCAGCAAATGGTATCGGAACCCGAAACCGGGGCTCAAACTCCTGTTCGAGCGGGTCAGGCCATGACGGCGGCCGGCGGGGGCGGACCGGCGCTGGGGCGTCTGGGCTACGGCCCCTGGCTTGCCCTCTACATCGTCCTGTTTTTCGGCCTCCATCTCGCCTTCGTGCACGCCGCCGGCGTGGACGACGTGGCGGAAACCATCTTCGCCCAAAGCCTGCAGTGGAGCTATTGGGAGCGCCAGCCGCCGCTTTATACCTGGCTGCTTTGGGCGGTCTATCAAACGGCGGGCGTGAGCGTCGTCAGCCTGTTCCTGCTGCGCTACGCCCTCGTGACCGTGATCCTGGTCTTCTATTACCTGTGCGCGCGCCGGCTCGTTGCCGACCGGCGGCTGGTGTTGCTGACCGCGTTCTCCCCGCTTCTCATCTATTCCATCGGCTGGAGCGCCCATGTCGGCTTCAGCAACACCATGGTGCTGATGGCGGCCATCATGGGCTCGTTCTACGCCTTCCTCCGGATCGCCCAAGACGGAAGCGCCGGCGCCTATGCCGGGTTCGGCGCTGGCATCGCCGCCGGGCTTCTCGCCAAATACGGCTTCCTGGTGTTCATCCTGTCGCTGTTGGCCGCTGCCGTCCTGGATGGAGCGCTGCGGCGCCGTATCTTCCATCCGCGCATGCTGCTGGCCGTCGCGGCCGCGGCCCTCCTGGCCGGACCCTATCTCCTGTTCGGATTCGAAGGGATGGAGCGCGTCCAGCCGGTCTTCAACAGCGCCATGAACCAGTATCACGCCGAATCCTATCTCGCGAACGTCGGACGCGGGTTCGCGCGGCTTTTCGTGGCCGTCACGATGTTCCTGTCGCCCTTCATCGTGATCGCGCTCGCCGCCTTCCCGCGCGCGATTCTGGATGGGCGGACGGGCGCGCCGGACGGGTTCGACGCGAGGCGGCTGTTCGAGCGGTTCTTCGTGATCGTCCTGGCGATCCTCGTGGTCGGCATCCTGTTTGGCGGCGTCGACAACTACAAGAGCCGCTGGATGCACCCGATGCTGATGCTGGCCCCGCTTTACTTCTTCACGCTGGTGGAGCGGGCGGGGCACACGGCGAGGCAGGCCAGGTTCTACGGCGGCGCGATCCTGGTCGCCACCGTGCTGGTGGCCGTGGTGTTCGTAGGCCAGGTGACGGTGGGCCCGCCGTTCTGCAAGCGCTGCCGCCTGCTGGTCCCTTACGTCGAATTGGCCCAACAGGTGCGCCAAGCGGGATTTGCCGGCGGCACGATCGTGGCGAGCGACGAGCACCTGGCGGGGAACCTCCGCCTCCTGCTGGCGCCGGCCCGGGTCGCCAGCCTCGGCTATCCCTTCTACCTTCCCCCGGGTCCGAGCGGCGCCGGGGGCCAGTGCCTGGTCGCGTGGAACGCGCGTCTGGGCGACGAGGTGCCCTCGCGGATGATGCGCTTCCTCGAGGAAAGCTTCGGCGTACGGCTGGAGTCGAACACGCCCACCGGCTTCCTGTCGGCGACGCATCGCTCGTCCCGGGACGCAACCATCCGCATCGGTTACGTCCTGCTCGATCCGGGGCAGGGGCGCTGCCGGTAGGGAGCGGTTCGACGACGGTGGCGGAAAAACCGGGAGAGGGAGACGGGACATGAGCCCTAGCACAGAAGACGGCGTCCGGTTCGAGGCGGCGATCGCGGCCGTCGATGCCGCCAATTCCGGCGACCCCAACACGGTGTCGTTCGAGGGCCGGGAACGGCCGAAAGAGGTCGTCTACGCGATCCAGATGAGCCGCTGGCTCGACCGCATCGCGCCGGATGCCTCGCCCGCGTTGCGGCTCGCGGCGCGCTGCCAGCACATCCGCCGGTTCGAGATTCCGCGCGAAACCTATCCCATGGGTCGCATCGGCTACCTCAAGTGGCGGACCGACTTGAAGCACTTGCACGCGCGGATCGCGGGCGAGATCTTGGCCCGCGTCGGCTATGACGCCGGCACCATCGCCCGCGTGCAGGCGTTGGTGCGCAAGGACCGCCTCAAGCAGGATCCCGAGGCGCAGACCCTGGAGGACGTGGTGTGCCTCGTCTTCCTCGAGAACTATTTCGCCGATTTCGCCGTCCGGCACGACGACGACAAGATCGTGGATATCGTCCGCAAGACCTGGGTCAAGATGTCGGAAACGGGTCACCAGGCGGCTCTTTCCCTGCCGTTGCCGGCGGCGGCGCGGCGGCTGGTGGAACGCGCGCTGGCCGGGGCGAGCCCGCCCGGCAAAGCCTGAGCCGGAGAATGCCCCGCGGCAGTTGATTTAGATCATCGCGGGCGATATCGAACCGTCACAATTTGGCTATATGCACATGAATTCGGGCGGCGAGCGCGCCCGGAAAAAAACGTCTTTTCAAGAAAGGGAGTACACGGCGATGGCGGAGAAAAAGATGGAAGTCAAGAAAGCGGCGAAGTCGGAGGAAGGCGGTCTCCCCGCCACCCGGGCGCTTACAGGTTATTTCCAGAGCCTGCACGACCAGATCGACCGCATGTTCGAGGACTTTACGGGCGGCTTTCCGTTCAGCGTTCCCATGCCCCGCCTCGGGCGGGGCCTGTTCGACATCGACCCCTTCCGCGGGGTCGAGAAGGCGCTGGCGCCACTCGGCATGGTGCACCCCAGCGTGGACATCGCCGAGAGCGACAAGGAGCTCAAGGTGACCGCCGAACTGCCCGGCATGACCGACAAGGACGTCGAGGTGGTGCTGTCCGACGACATGCTGACGATCAAGGGCGAGAAAAGGGTCGAGAAGGAAGACAAGGACAAGAACTACTACCTGATGGAACGCAGCTACGGCGCGTTCCAGCGTTCCTTCCGCCTGCCGGAGTCCGTCGACAAGGGCAAGATCGAGGCTCGTTTCGACAACGGCATCTTGACCGTGCGCGCCCCCAAGATGGCCAAGGCCGCGGCCAAGGAGACCCACAAGAAAATCCAGATCAAGAGCAAGTAAGGCGGTCGCATCAGCCGGTCGCATCCATCGGCTCACGCCCCCGTCGCCCCGCGGGGGCGTTTTTCTTGCACCGACCGGGCGCGAGGCCCGGCCCCGTCACTGCCACGTCGACGCGGCCTCAACGCCGCCTCAGCGCATCAGGTCCCGGATGTAATTGGGCAGCGCGAACGAGGCCACGTGGATGTCGGGGTTGTAGTAGCGCGTCTCCAGCGCGGCCTTGCGGTAGCGTTCCTCGATCACCGCTTTGGGAGTGGCGCGGGCCTCCTTGTTGTCGGTGGCCCAGCCGAAGGCCATGAAGCCGCCGGAATAGGTGGGGACCGGGGCAACGAAGAACCCCGTGTCCGCGAACAGCGGCTTCAGCCGGCTGTAGGAGTTGGAGAGCTCGGTCTTCTGAAGGAACGGCACGCCGCTCTGGGTGGCCAGGATGCCGTTTGGATTCAGGCGCCGCTTGCAGTCGGCGTAGAAGGCCGCCGTGAACAGCACCTCGCCCGGCCCCATCGGGTCGGTGGAATCGACGATGATCACGTCATAGGTATCGCGGGCCTCGGCCATGTACTTGGCGCCGTCGGCGATCACCACCCTGGCCCGGGGATGGTCGAAGGAATTTTCGGAGATGGAGGGGAGATACTCCCGGCACAGGTCGATCACGCCCTGGTCGATCTCGACCAGCGTCGCCTGGACGCCGGGGTGCTGAAGCACGCGCCGAAGCATGCCGCCGTCGCCGCCGCCGACGATGAGCGCGGTCTTAGCCTGGCCATGGGCCATCATGGGCACGTGGGCCAGCGTCTCGTGATAAATGAACTCGTCGCCCTCGGTCGTCTGGATGACGCCGTCCAGCGTCAAGACGCGCCCGAAGACGGGGTTCTCGAAGATCGCGAGATCCTGAAGGTCCGTCTTGTTCCGGAAGAGCGTCTTGGTTACGAACAGCTGGAGTTGGTAATTGTCGTGCAGCTGCTCGCTGAACCACGTCACGGAATCAGGCCCCGCTTCTGTTCGCCGAGTTGGACCTGTCCGGCGACGAAATAGCGCCGCAACACCGGAACCGCCTGATACGGGTCGCACGTGCCGCACATGAAGATGTCGATCGCGGCGTAGCCCCGCTCGGGCCAGGTGTGGATGCTGATATGCGACTCGGCCAGCACCGCCACTCCCGAAACGCCGCCATTGGGCGAGAAGTGGTGGAGATGGAGGTGCAGGAGCGTCGCCCGGCACGCGTCGATCGCCTCGCGGAGCGCCCGCTCGATCACGTCAAGGTCATTCAGGTTTTCGGCCTGCCAGAGATCGAGCAGCAGGTGCGTGCCGGCGAATTTGACGCCGTCGCGTTCGACGAAATAGTCCTTCGGCCCAACGTCGTTGCTGGGCAGGTCGGCGAGCGCGATCGCCGGTTCAGCGACTTCGTCGATGTGCCGTGCGACCGCTTTCTTCAGGTTTTTTTTGGAGTGGCCCCGGATAACCGGACCCAAAAACGAGACGTTTGTTGCCAACTCCCCCTCCCAGGTCAGAAGAGACGTGCGAACGAACGGCCGAGGCCGATAACGAGCGGCGTGTTTTGGGATATTCGAGCCAGGTTTGCAAGTGAAAAATACCCCCCCTCGCAGAATGATCGGGCGCACCGCCCGGCCACCGGAATTTTTCACCTTGGCGCGCCGATCCTACACCCATTTTTCCGCCATGCCAGAGTCTTTTTCGGGCCGCGCGACAAAACCGAAACGCGCCGACGCGAGGCCCGTCGGCGGCGCGGCGTGCGCGACGGCGCCGTCACTCCGGCAGCAGTTTTCCGGGGTTGAGAATGCCGGCGGGGTCGAGCGCGGCCTTGATGCGGCGCATCAGCTCGATCTCGGCGGCGCTGGCGTAGCGGGCGAACTCCTCGCGCTTCAATCGGCCGATGCCATGCTCGGCGCTGACCGAGCCGCCCATCCCGGCCACGATGTCGTGGACGATGCGGTTGAAATGGAACCAGCGGGCAAGGAACGCCTCGGGGTCGGCGCCTTTCGGCTGGGTCAGATTGAAGTGGATGTTGCCGTCGCCGACGTGGCCGAAGGCCACCACCCGCAGTCCCTCCATCTCGGCCGCCACGGCCCGGCTCGCCTTCTCGATGAACTCGGCGACGCGGGCGACCGGAACGGCGACGTCGTGTTTGATGGAGGCGCCCTCGCGCTTCTGGGCCGGCGGGATCGCCTCGCGCAGGCGCCAAAGCGCGGCGCGCTGCGCCTCGCTTGCCGCCACCGTGGCGTCGACGATGAGCCCATCCGCCAGCACGTCGGCCAGCACCTCTTCCAGGGTGTGCCGCAGTCCGGCTCCGGGCGTCGAACTCGTGGCCTCGACCAGAACCATCCACTCGTCGCGTCCCGCGAGCGGGTCGGTGGTTCCAGGCACGTGGGCCAGCGCCAGATCGATCCCGATCCGGGGGACGAGCTCGAAGGCGGAGATGGCGTCCCCGGTGGCGTCCCTGAGCCGGCCCAAGAGCGCGGTCACGGCGGACAACTCGGCGAGCGCGGCGAAGGCGGTCTCCACCGCGCGTGGGCGGGGGAAAAGCTTGAGCACCGCGGCGGTGATGATCCCCAGCGTCCCTTCGGCGCCGATGAAAAGCTGCTTGGTGTCGTAGCCGGTGTTGTCCTTGCGCAGGCCGGTGAGCAAGTCGAGCACCGTGCCGTCGGCCAACACCACCTCGAGCCCCAACGTCAGGTCGCGCGCGGTGCCATAGCGCAGCACCGCCGTGCCGCCGCCGTTGGTGGACAGCACGCCGCCGATCTGGCAGCTCCCCTCCGAAGCCATGCTGAGCGGGAACAGCCGGTCGGCCTCGGCCGCCTTGGCCTGGACCCCGGCCAGCACACAGCCCGCCTCGGCGGTCATGGTGTAGTTGGCGGCGTCGAGCTGGCGGATGCGGTTCAGCCGCGAGAGGCTGAGCACGATCTCGCGGCCGTGCTCGTGAGGGACCGAGCCGCCGACGAGCGACGTGTTGCCGCCCTGGGGCACGATGGCGATTCCCGCGCCGCGGCAGATGCGCACGACCTCGGCCACTTCGGCGGTCGTGCCCGGGCGCACGATCAGCGCCGCGCGGCCCTTGTAGAGGCCGCGCTCGTCGGCGAGATAGGGCGCCATCTCCGCCGGATCGGCGATGACGTGGCGCTCGCCGACGGCGCGCGTGATCGCCGCCAGCGCCTCTTCGGTGCCGCTTCCCGCCTTACCCATTCGCCGTCCCAGCGCCATTGGCTCCGCCTGGCGGTTACCCTTGAGTCCGGTACCGATCCCATCCTAGAGGAATAGGCGTCGCGCCGTCTCGGCGCCCGACATTCGCTTGCCCGTGAACGGGCGCGCCCGCGGCCCGTTCCTTTACTCCATCTGGGCGGCCTCGGCCGCCGGAGCAACGCCGGCGGCGGCGCGCCGCAGGCGGTCGTTGATAGCCTCGCCCAGGCCGCAGTCGGGAATCGGCATCACCGCGATGGCGGCGACACCGCCCTCATCCAGTGTCCTCAGCATGGCAAACAGGTTGGCCGCCGCCTCGCGCAGATCCCCCTCGGGGCTCAGGTTCAGCTCCCGCTCGAACCCCGAAAGCCCGTGGCGGCCAAACGAGAGCAGCGCCTCTCCGGGCTTGCCCGGTCCTTCGGCCACGCCGAGGCGCAGCGGCCGCGAGGTCGCGTAATGGCGCTCCAGCATCCCCGGTGCGCGCGGCGCCGCCGCGGTTCGCCGAACCTCGGCCAACGGACCCGTCACCTCCTCGATCGCGGCGCGCTCCAGCGCGCCCGGCCGCAATATCGCCGGCGATTTTCCCGACAGGTCGAGAACCGTCGACTCGAGTCCGATGGCGCACGGACCGCCGTCGAGGATCAGGTCCACCCGCGCGCCCAGTCCCTGCTCGACGTGCTCGGCGCGCGTGGGGCTCACCTGGCCCGAGGGGTTCGCGCTCGGCGCCGCGACAGGGCGCCCGGCGGCGGCGAGGAGCGAGAGGGCCACCGGATGGGCGGGAACGCGCACCGCCAGGCTATCGAGCCCGGCGCCGGCCAGAAGCGACACCGGGCAGTCGGCAGTGCGGGGCAACACCAGCGTCAACGGCCCGGGCCAGAAGCGGCGGGCCAGTCTTTCTGCCGCTTCCGTCATCCGCACCAGTTTCGCGGCGTCCTCGAGCCCGGCCACGTGGATGATGAGGGGATTGAAGCGCGGCCGGCCCTTGGCCTCGAATACGGCCGCGACCGCCCGGTCGTTGGTGGCGTCGCATCCCAAGCCATAGACCGTCTCGGTGGGAAAGGCCACCAGCCGCCCGGCGCGGATCAAACGGGCGGCTTCGTCGATGGCCTCGGGCGTGGCGGAGCGGATCATGGCGGATTCGGGCGCCTTCGGAGGCAAGCTTCCGGAGCGATTTCCGGGCCGAACCGTAACATGGAGGCTAAGACGCCGGAGTCCAAAAGGAGCCGAGTCGAGAAGGAGCCAAGTCGAGAAGGAGCAGAAGTCCAGATAGACAGAGCCGCCCATTAAGGGCGGCTCTTTATCGCTTCAGCTTTTTCGCCAGGTCCGCCATCCGCGGTAATGACGCCTGGACAAAGGTCACCGCATGAGATGCGGCGGCTATATCTGGCCGCATGATGTCGGCCATTCACGAACAAAAGTTTGCACCCGGCAGGCACTCGGGTCAAGCCAGCGGATATTCCCAATCCCGGCCCGCATTCCCACCCTGCGTTTCCGCCCCGTGAGCGCTTCCCCTTCGGCTGCGAGGCCCGCCCCGGGTTCGCCAGATTGCACGCGCGGAGGCGAGCGGCTAGGCTACGCTAGCCGTGGCCTGCGGCTCCAGGTTTTGTCACAAGCAACGCGCCGGAACCGGCGAAGAATCAGGCGAGGGAGGACAACGGTGAAAAGACTGCTCGGCCTCTTGGTGATGATGGTGGTGGCGGTTCCCGTGGCGGCGACGGCGCACGGGCCGACGCGGCTGAAATTGATCGAAACCGTCGATATCAACGCGCCCGCGGACGCGGTCTGGGCCAAGATCAAGGATTTCGGGAACATGCAGGCCTGGCACCCGGCGGTGGCCGAGGACAAGGCCGAGGGCGGCAACGCGCCGGGCGCGACCCGCACCCTCGTGCTCAAGGGCGGCGGCGAGATCAAGGAGAAGCTCGAGAAATACAACGAGGCGGAGAAGAGCTATTTCTACCGCATCACCGAGGTCGACCCCAAGGTGCTGCCGGTCACCAACTATGCCTCGTGGATCACGGTCAAGGACAACGGCAGCGGCGGATCGACGGTGGAATGGAAGGGCGGCTTCTACCGCGGCGATCCCGGCAACGTTCCGCCTCCCGAGCTCAACGACGACGCGGCCAAGAAGGCCGTGCAGGGCGTCTATCGCTCCGGCCTCGACAACCTGAAGAAGATCGTCGAAGGCGGCAAATAGACGTGCCTGATGAGTCGAACGGAGCGGCGTGCATGGTCGCTGCGCGCTCGGCGCCGCCCCAAACACGTTCAGGCGGGCGCCCGCATCGTCTCCGCGCGGCCGTGATGCTGCCCGCTTTCCTGCTTGCGGCGGCGTTGTGCGCGCTCGCCGCCCCGGCGGCGGCCGCGCCCTTCGCCTTCATCACCAACCAGCAGGCCGATTCGGTCTCGGTGATCGAGACCGACAAGGACACGGTCGTCGCGACGATCAAAGTCGGATCGAAGCCGGCCGGAATCGCCGTGCCCGCCGACGGCAGCCGCATCTTCGTCACCAATCCCGACAGCCGTGACGTGTCGGTGATCGACGGCCATACGCTGAAGGTCCTGGGTTCCATCCCGGCGGGCCAGGGGCCGCTGGGCCTGGCGGTCGACTCGAAGGGTGATCGCGTCTATGTCGCCGATTGGTACGAGCACGTGCTGCTGGTGTTCGACGGCCATACGCTGCAGCCCGTCGCGACTGTCAAGGTGGGGCTTGCGCCGTCGGGCGTCGTGGTGGGGCCCGGCGATACGCGCGTCTATGTGGCCAACCGGGACAGCAACTCGATCTCGGTCATCGACGCCGCCACCCTCCAGGTGATCGCCACGGTCCCGACCGGGAAACGCCCCTTCGGCCTCGATATCGACAGAGAGGGCAAGCGCGTCTACGTGGCGAACGTGCAGAGCGACGACGTCACCGTGATCGACGCCGTGACCCTGAAGCCGATCGCCACCGTCCCCGTTCGCAGCACGCCCTACGGCGTCGCGATCACGCCCGACGGGGCCCGCGTGTTCGTGACCAACCAGCACGATTCCACGGTCTCCGCCATCGACGCCAAGACGCTCACGGTCATCGCCACCATCGATGTCGGCGAATATCCCGAAGGAATCACCGTGCACCCGGATGGGAAGCGGGTGTTCGTCGCCAACTGGTTCAGCAACGACGTGACCGTGATCGATGCGGAGACCCTCAAGGTCACGAACCGGATCGCGACCGAGGACGGAAGCCGCGCCTTCGGCCGCTTCATCGCCGGCGGCTATTGACGCGAGCGCCGCAGCGGCCGGGCGCCTAGCGCGGCGCGCCCTTCGCCACGAAATGGGGGTTGGAGAATCCCGGCTTGCCGTAGCGAAGCGGTTTGCCGTCCAGCGTCTCGACCGAGCCGTTTGCCGCTTCCAGCACCGCCTGGCCGGCGGCCGTGTCCCATTCCATCGTGGGGCCGAGGCGGGGATAGAGATCGGCCTCGCCCGCCGCAACGAGGCAGAATTTGATCGAGCTCCCGGACGGCACGATGGACTCCACCTTGCGGCCCGAAAGATAGGCATCGAGCGCCTTGCGGTCTCCGTGCGAGCGGCTGGCCACGACCACCAGGCCGTCCTTCGGCTTTCGGCAATGGATGATCCGCGCCGTCTCGCCCGGCCGCTCGCGCGTCGCCGTGCCGTGCCCATAGGCGGCGAAGGTCAGCCCGAGCGCCGGCGCGTGGACGACGCCCAGCACCGGCCGTCCCTGCTCGATGAGCGCGATGTTGACGGTGAATTCGCCGTTCCGGCTCAGGAACTCGCGGGTGCCGTCCAGCGGATCGACGAGGAAGAACCGCCCGCCCGAGACATCGGGCACGGCGCCCGCCGCCACCGCCTCTTCGGACACGACCGGGATCTCGGGCTCGAGCCGCGCGAGCTCGGGCAGGATCACCGCCTCGGCGGCGTCGTCCGCCTCGGTCACGGGGGACGAATCGGCCTTCGTGCGCACTCTCGCCCCTTCCTCGTAATAGCGCAGGATCACGGCGCCGGCCTCCTTGGCGAGGGCGACGATGCGGTCGAGGAGTGCCGGCGACGGGTCGCGGGTCACGAGTTCGGCTCCGCGTGTTGGGCGCACGATGCGCGGGAAAAGATTAGACGATAATCAGGCGGACTCGGGAATCGAAAGCGCCTGGAACCGGAATGCCCGGATCGACGGCGACCAGTGTTCGGGCGCCAGGCCCGCCTTGCGTTTCAAGTGGTGCAGGAACTCCGCCGGTTCGGGCAGGGACTCCCACACCTGGGGCAGGAACAGGCCGCGGCGCTGTCCCTCGGCCAGGATCACGCCGTCGATCCCCGGCCGAAGCATCGCAAGCAGCTCCGCTTCCGAGCCGAAGGCGATCGCCTCGGGCGCCGTCAGCACCGAGACCGAAAGAGACGTCTGCGGCCATTCCTCGCGCGAGAGCGGCGAGAAGCGCCGGTCGGCGAAGGCGGCGCTGAAGGCGTTGGCGGCCACGTCCTCGATCAAGGGCCGCCAGGCCTGGGCCGAGCCCACGCAGCCCCGCAGATCGCCGTTGATCTTCAGGGTCACGAACGTCGCGCCTTGGTGCCGCAGCTCCGAAGCGAATTCGCGCTTGGCGACCGAGAGCGGGCTGCCGTGGGCGAGCCCGTGCGCGACGGACTCCTTCGCCACTTCGATCACGGTCGGGCCGTGTTTCTGCCGGAAGTCGTCGCCGGAGCCGGCGGGAAAGAACAGATAGGCGCCGTAGCCCACCACACGGTCCCTGGGCCCGGCGGTGTCGCCGGAATTGCGCAGATCCGCGATGCGGCACGTGAGGCCCTTGCGCCGCGCCACGGTCAAGAGCCCGGAAACGGGGACCCGGCCGCAGGCGTCGTCGTAACCGA
>JBAVNO010000368.1:0-12646 GCA_049691095.1 Alphaproteobacteria bacterium
GTAAGACGGTTGCCGCACCGGGCGACGCCCGCCGCCTGTCAAGCCGCACTGGGGCCGGGCAGTGGCTCAGTTTGGCCGGTGGAATGGAAAAATAGTCAGCCTGCTTCATATTCTCCTGCATCGAAAAAAATACGGTGACCAACCTTCCCGCGTGTTGTAAATCAGCGCGGCTGCCGATAATTATTCCGCTAGACCGGAATTTACGGATTCCAATTCACCATAGGTAGTGGTAGTTTAAAAAATGTGGTCGCTATTTTGCGGTAGTCACCGATAGCTAGGGGAAGATCGGTCACATGTCCGCTTCAGCAAAAATGAAGTTTTTGGGAACCTTGGCCGACAGCGAGGGCGGCGCGCAGCGTGATTGGCGAGTTCAGCGTCTCTGCGAAATAATCAAAGATCGATCATTAAAGAAAGGCGAATTCGAACTCGCTTCCGGGAGTACGAGCAACGTCTTTTTCGATATGAAGGCTACGCTCCTTCATCCCGAAGGAATCAACCTGGCTGGCGACCTAATTTTAGAGCGTCTTGAACGCATGCCAGTTGATGCGGTTGGCGGCCTTATTATTGGGGCTTGTCCGCTGGTAGACGTATTGGCCACAAAAAGCTACGGAAGAGTTACAGCCCCTCAGACATATTTCTACGTAAGAAAAGAGCCCAAAGAACGGGGAACAAAATCGTTGATAGAGGGTAACTTAAGCGATGGCACCCGCGTTGTTATTGTGGATGATGTAACAACGGAGGGAAATTCAGCTCTAAGGGCTGTTGAAGCTGTGCGCGCTCATCATTGCCGTGTTTCTACGGTCATCACCGTAGTAGATCGAGAGCAGGGGGCCGCGCAGAAATTTGCGGATCGAGGCATCGAACTCATTTCCCTGCTCAAAAGATCTGATTTCCCCATTTGAATGCCGCGAAATCGCTAAAAGAGCGCTTTCTAACACTCGTTAGCACTGGCCGGCTTGCGGGATCCGAAAATCTCTCGGAGCTATCTGGCATGGCTATGGAAGTTGCTGGAAGAACGAGTGGAGCGGACAGGGTTCTTGCATACGTTCTTTCCAACGTTTTAGCTGCAGCTTCATCAGCACTCGATTCGCGTCCTGTAACGCTTTCTGAAGCGAATATGGTTGAATCAGAACTGTCAGACGTTATCCAGCACGCCACCGAGATGCTGAGCGAATCGGGACGAGATACAGAGAAGATCGGCGCAGCCGAAAAACTGATAGATGCACAAGAGAACCTGGGTTATTAGGCAAGTTTACGGGTCACTCCGGCTAGGGAAGACGCCTTTCGGATCACGTTAGCCCGTTGAAGAGATTGCGGGCTTGATTAAAAATATTCCAAAACGACCCACTGCCACCCGTGCTTATGCTTGATTGTCGCCCATCGAAGAAAGTATCAAGCGCCGGTTCTTTGCGGTGCTGCATTTAGGGGGCATCAGGAGCCCGCAGGATGCGGAAAGGGCGGTTATCGTGGCAGAGCATCAAAGAAAATGAACTGGTAACGCGGCCTTCTTCGCCTTTGGATAATAGCTACGGCCTTATGGATATTGGCTGCTATTGGCCTCTTCCTTTCCAATCAGGAAGAGCGGTCCATGCCTCCAACGCCATCTGAAATAGCAGAGTGCAATAAGTCGACTCCTAGTTGGCCGTGTTCTGATTCGCGAGTGGAGTGGGTAACAATATGGGAATGGCCGCCATGGCCGGTTGATCTTGTGGTGGTTGCGGTCCCCCTTTTAGCACTCGGCGCAGGGGTTGTGGCATTTTGGGTGGCTCGCGGCTTCAAGCCGCCAAATTAGGACACCACCCGGGGCCGAGCGCGCTGGATCGGCCGGCCTTTGAGAGGCTAATCTGGGCCAACGGGGATGCCGCCCGCCGCGGCAGCCGACCCCAAGGCCACAGGTGAACCCGCACATGCCCAGCGTGCAGCCCATCCCCTTCTCTGTCCCGCCCGGGGATCCCGACGCGCCGTGCCTGCGGCGGCTTCGGGGCGCGTGCGACCTGCTTCAGGTGCACAAGCTGGCGCCGGATCGCTATCCCTTCCTGCTCGAAAGCGCGGCCTCGGGGACGCCCCAGGCGCGTTACGACATCCTGTTCGCGTTCCCGGGCGAGACGCTCGAGCTACCCGCCCGCGGGGGCATGACCGGCGGCATGGGGCCGACGGGCCGGGCCGACTTCCTGGCCACGTTCGACACCTGGTGGCAGCACGAGCAGATCAAAGAGGCGGCCGAATCCGCCTTGCCGCCCTTCCGCGGCGGCTGGTTCGTCTTCATCGGCTACGAGCTCGCCCGCGAGATCGAGCCGACGCTCGATCTCGCCGCGGCGCCGGGCTCGCTCCCGGTGGCGTTCGCGACCCGGGTGCCGGCCGCCGTGATCCACGACCGGGTGCGCAACGAGATCGTCTTGGTGGCCGAGGCCGGAGGCGAGGATCTCTTGGCCGAGCTCGCCGCCGACCTCGAACGGGCGCGAGCGACGGCCCCACGCGCGGATTACGAGCCCTGTCTCGAAGGCTATCTCGAAGAGGAAGAGCCGGAGCGGTACCTGGAGGGTGTGCGCCGCGTCATCGACTATGTGCTGGCGGGCGACGTGTTCCAGGTCAACCTGTCGCGCCTGTGGCAGGGGCGGCTCAAGCCGAAAACCCGGCACTGCGAGCTCTACGACCGGCTGCGCCGCCGCAACCCCAGCCCTTTCGCCGGGCTGGTGCGGATGGGGAACCGCTCCATCATCAGCTCCTCGCCCGAACGGCTGGTCAAGGTTTCGGGCCGTCTGGTGCAAACGCGCCCCATCGCCGGCACGCGTCCCCGCGGGTCCAGCGGATTGACCGACGTCGCGCTGTCGGAGGAGCTCATCGCGCACCCCAAGGAGCGGGCGGAGCACATCATGCTCGTGGATCTGGAGCGCAACGACCTCTCGCGCGTGTGCGTGCCGGGAAGCGTGAAGGTGAGCGAGCGGATGGTCATCGAGTCCTACGCCCAGGTGCACCACATCGTCTCCAACATCGAGGGACAGTTGTATGAGGACGTAAATCCGGGCGACGTCTTGCGCGCGATCTTCCCGGGCGGCACGATCACCGGCTGTCCCAAGGTCCGCTGCATGGAGATCATCGCCGAGCTCGAGCAGGTGGGGCGCGGCGCATACACCGGCTCGATGGGCTACATCAATCGCGACGGCAGCATGGACCTGAACATCCTCATCCGCACCATCGTCGCCGAAGGAGACGAGATTTCGCTGCGCGCAGGCGCCGGAATTGTCGCCGACTCGATTCCCGAGCGCGAGCTCGAGGAAACCCAGGCCAAGGCGCGCGCCCTGGTCATGGCGCTCGTCACCGAAAGCTGAACGGCATCGCGGCGCGATGGCCGGCGCGGACATCCCCATGCTCGTCGACGGCCGGCCCGAGACGAACGTGGCCGTGCTCGACCGCGGCTTCCAGTACGGCGACGGCCTGTTCGAGACGATCAAGATCACGGACGGCGCTCCGGAATTCTGGGGCCGTCACATGGCGCGCCTTCAAGGCGGATGCGAGCGGCTTTCCATTCCGTCACCCGATCCCGCGTTGCTCCGGTCCGAGGCCGGGACGCTCGCGGCCCGGCTTCCCCGCGGCGTGCTCAAGATCATGGTGACCAGGGGCGTCGGCGGACGGGGCTACCGGCCGCCCGAAGAGATTCATGCGACCCGCGTGGTTTCGGTCCATCCCGCGCCCGACTATCCGGCCTCCTTCGCCACCGAGGGGGTCAACGTCCGCCTGTGCGAAACGCGGCTGGCGATCCAGCCCCGACTGGCCGGAATCAAGCATATGAACCGCCTCGAACAGATCCTGGCGCGCATGGAATGGACCGATCCGAACATCGCCGAGGGCCTGATGCTGGATTCGAGCGGCGCCGTCATCGAAGGCACGATGAGCAACCTGTTCCTCGTCGCCGGCGGCCGGTTGCGCACGCCGGCGCTGGAATCGTGCGGCGTGGCCGGGATCATCCGCGCGGTGGTGCTCGAGCTGGCGCGGGAGATCGGCGTCGAATGCCGGGTGGAGCGCGCGACCCTCGACGATTTGCTCGCCGCCGACGAAGCCTTCCTCACCAACAGCGTGATCGGCATCTGGCCGGTCGCGGCGCTCGACAAGCGCCGGTACGCGCCGGGCGCGGTGACGAGGCGGATTGCCGCGGCGCTCGCCGGCGCGGCGAAGACCTGAACGCCGGCAGGCCGCCACGGGCGGCGGCCGGGACATTACTTTTGGTCGGGCGCGCCGCTGTCGTTCGCCGGTCCGCCGGTCTTTGGCACCGGCATGCGCTCCGGCTGGGACTCGGGCGCGGGCTCCGCCTGGGACTGGGGCGCCTTCGGCCCCGCGGCCAGAACGTCGTTCAGGCGCGCGATCTGCTCGCTGAGCCTGGGGAGCCATGGGGCGTCCTTGGGCGCGTCGGCGGCAAGGGCCTTCCATGCGGCAAGGGCCTTGTCCGGCTCGCCCGCCTGGAGGCGCGCCAATCCCGTATAGAAGCGCGAGCGCGGCTCCTTGCCGTCGATGGCGAGCGCGGCCGCGAAGGCGACTTGCGCTTCCGCCGTCACCGCGCCGTCGCCGGCGTAAACCAGGGCCTCGCCCTGGCTTGCCGGCAGAGCCGCGTCGCTCGCGTCGAGCCGCGCGGCCTCGGAATAGGCGTGCGCCGCCTCCGGGTATTTCCCCAGCGTCATGTAGGCGCGCGCCAATAGCTTCCAGCCGTCGAGATCGTCGCGATTCGATTCCGTGGCCGCGACCAGGCGGTCGACCATGGCTTCGAGCCGGGCCGTGTCCTTGATGCTCGTTTCGGCAAACGGACCCTGATCTGCGTCCCGCGAAGCGATGGGCCGATCGGGAAGGGCGGGCGAGCCGTGCGCTATGTAGAGCGCGAGCGCAGCCATCGGGCCGGCGATGGCCGCCGCCATCAGCGTGAGGCGCGCGGCACGCGACGCCTTGAAGCGATCCTGCCGCGAAGCGCGACCCGCGGCGTCGCCTTGGCGGGACCGAGCCCGGCCGCGAACCAGCGGGGACATCAAGGCCGCGATGGCGGTGATCGTCATGATCGCGATCGCGAACGAGAGCCCCATCGGCATCCCGGCATAACCGGGTTGGAGAGCCGGCGCATAGGCCCCCGGTCCCTCAAGCATGGGGCTCAAATCCGCGCCGCCCGCCGCGGGAACGAACCGCAGGAACGGATTCTCGGCGAACAGCACCAGGATCAGGAATCCGGCGGCGATGGCGCCTTGAAGCGAAAGCACGCGGACGCGCGAGACGGGCGGCAGCTTGCGGCCGAACAAGACGACCGCCGTGCCGAAGAGGCCCAGGACCAGCACCGAAAACACCAGGAATCCGCCGCGGCTCGCGAACACCCCCGTCACCCTGTCGAGAAGCGGCCACGAGGGGTTGGACCCGGCGACGACCGCGGCCACCGAAACGTCGGACGTCACGAAGACGCGCACCAGCGCAATGAAGGCGATCGCGAGATAGACCAGCGCGCCCACCGCCGCGGGCTCGGCCACGCCCATCCACAGCGCATTGCGCCGCACCGCGCCCAGGATCGGGAAAACGGATTGGGCCAGGGTGAGGACGAGGGCGAGGAAGAGGGCGAGATGGCCGATCTCGGCGGTCACTGCGGGTGAGCCTTTTGCTCGCCCTCCTGCCAGCGGCCCGATTTCTTCAACGCCGCGGCCACCTCGGGCGGCATGTACTTCTCGTCGTGCTTGGCCAGCACCTCGCGCGCCTCGAACACGCCGTCCGCGCGCATGTTGCCTTCCGCCACCACGCCCTGACCCTCGCGGAAGAGGTCGGGAAGGATGCCGCGATAGGTGACGGGAAGCGCGGTGGTGAGATCGGTGACGCGGAAGGTGATGGTCACGCCGTCGGGGGCGTGCGCCACGCTTCCCTCCTCCACCAGGCCGCCGATCCGCAGTCGGCGGTCGGGCGAGAGGTGCTTGGCGGCGATCTCGGTCGGGCTGTAGAAGAAGACGATGTTGTCCCGGAAGGCCGAGAGAATGAGCGCCGCGGCGACGCCGAGCGCCGCCATTCCCGCGAGCACGAAATAAAGCCGCCGTCTTTTTCGCGTCATGTCCTAACCGTTTTCCTCGTTCGCGGCGTCATCGCGCACCGCCTCGCCCAGCGCGGCCAACAGGCCCTCCTGCTCGCGTCGGAAACGAAGGCTCGAGATCACGAGCCCGACGACGACAAGCGCGGCCAGGCCGTAGGCCGGCCAGACGAACGGGGCGTATCCGCCCATGGTGAAGAAACCCGACCAGTCCATGGCAATGCTTCCCTCGAGCGCAGATTCTCAGCCGGCAACGGCGCGCATGTTGACGGTGCCGTGCACCCGCGCCATCCGGATCGACCGCACCTTGCGCTCCAGGATCTCGGCCTGCATGCGCACGATCAGCAGCGCGAAGAAAAGGACCGTGAAACCGACGGCCATCAGGAACAGCGGCACCAGCATCGCCGGGTCGATCGAGGGGCCGCCCATCCGTGCGATGCTGGCCGGCTGGTGCAGCGTGTTCCACCAGTTCACCGACCAATGGATGATGGGGACGTTGACGAATCCGACCAGAGCCAGGATCGCCGCGGCGCGCTCGCCTCGGGAACTGTCCTCGAACGCGTTGATGAGCGCCATGTGCCCGAGATAGAGGAAGAACAGGATCAGGACCGACGTCAACCGCGCGTCCCACACCCACCAGGTGCCCCACATGGGCTTGCCCCATAACGACCCGGTGGCCAGCGCAACGAACGTGAAGGAGGCGCCGATCGGGGAGGCGGCCTTGGCGGCGATGTGGGCCAACGGGTGGCGCCAGATCAGCGCCATGGCGCTGGAGATCGCAAGCGACGAGTACACGAACAGGGCCATCCAGGCGGCGGGCACGTGCACGTACATGATGCGCACGCTTTCGCCCTGCTGGTAGTCGGGCGGGGAATCGAAGAGCGCGAAATAGAGGCCGGCCAAAAGCAGGATCACGGACGTCCAGAGGGTCCACGGATAGACGCGCCGCGAGACGCGCATGAACCGGGTGGGATTGGCGAAGCGGTGCATGACGATCCCCACTTAGGCTATTCGAGCGCCTGGCGCAAGGCCGCCGCCGCTGCCCACGGCGCCAGCGCGAAGGCTGCCACGAGCAGGCCGCCCAAGGCCAGAAGATAGGCGCGCACCGGCGCATCCGCGATCGCCGCATCGATGGCTGCGACGCCGAAGATCAGCACCGGCACCACCACCGGAAGCACTAGGAGCGACAGCAACACGCCGCCCCGGCGGGCGCCCACCGTGAGCGCCGCGCCGATGGCGCCCACCAGGCTCAGCGTCGGGGTGCCGAGCAGCATGGCCAGGATCAGCGCGCCGAATCCGGGCGCGTTCATATTGAGAAGGACCGCCAGCACCGGCGCCGCAACGAGCAACGGCAGGCCGGTCAACAGCCAGCTCGCGATCACTTTCGCCAGCACGACGGCTTCCAGCGGCAGAGCGCCCAGCGCCAGCAGTTCCAGCGTGCCGTCCTCGTAGTCGGCCTGGAACAGGCGCTCCAGCGACAGCATCACGGCCAGGAGTGCGGTCACCCACAACACGCCGCCCGAGATCCGCGACAACAGATTGGGCTCGGGCCCGACGCCCAGCGGGAACAGCACGACGGCGAGGACGAAGAACGTCACCGCAAGCATCGCGTCCCCGCCTTCGCGCAGCGCGACCCGGAGCTCGCGGGCCAGCAGGATGGCAAATCGCCTCATCCCGCGACCTCGACCCAGATTTCGTCCGTCCGCATGCCGGCCGATCCCGAAAGCTCGAGCGTGATCGCCGCCTCCATCTCGATCGCCGCGTGGGTCGCGATCACGGCCATGCCGCCATTCTCGCGGTGCTGGCGCACCGCCTCGGCCAATGCCGCGATCGAGGCGCGGTCGAGCGCGACGGTCGGCTCGTCCAGCAGCCACAACGGCGCCTTCACCGCCAGCAGCCGGGAAAGCGAAAGCCGCCGCCGTTGACCGGCCGAAAGGAGACGCGCCGGAATATCCGACAGGTGCTCGATGGCGAAATGGCGCAGCGCGCCGGAAATCGCGTCCTCGGTCCGGGACGAGCCGTTGAACGAGGCCCAGAACGAAAGATTCTCGCGCACCGTCAAGGCCGGCTTCACCGCGTCGAGATGGCCGACATAGTGGAGGCGCCGGTTGTGGCTGCCCGGGTCGGCCGTGATCGGCGCGCCTTGCCACAGGATGGACCCCGCGGCGGGGCGAAGAAGTCCGGCCATCAGGCGCAGCAAGGTCGACTTGCCGCTTCCATTCGGCCCCACCAGGAGCAGCGCGTCGCCGGACGCGAGCGCGAACGTCAGCCCCGCGAACACCACGCGCTCGCCGCGCACGCAGACGAGATCCCGTCCTTCGAAACGACTCATGCTTCGCGCCCAGTTGGTTTGTGCCCGGACGGCTTGCCCCGAGTGGCGCTTCGGCCCGGCCTCGATCACATGGCCGCATGCGACACTTCTCGGATGGCCCGCCGGCGGCCCTCATCGGGAATACCACCGGGAGCACCAACGGGGGCCTGAAAGGCCGCGCGAAGGTATCACATCGCATTCGCGATGAAAGAGCCAAAGGCCGCCGAACGGCGCGACATAGGGACGCCGGGGGGACGCCGGGGGGACGCCGGGGGACGCCGGGGAGGACGCCGGGGGACGCCGGGGAGCCGGATCGGAAGACGCCGCGGAAAAGAAGAACGGCCACCGGTCTTGGAGCCGGTGGCCGTCTAGCATCCAGTCGGGGGAGGACTGGATCAGGGGAATCCAGCCGGGGGAAGGCTGGATCGGGGTTCGGCGCACTCATGCTGAAAAGCAACGCGCCGTTTCATGGGCCGGGATTTAACTGGCCAATCGTGTCGGTAATGAGCCGGGATTATGGCAACAATGTGATTTTTTCACTCGATGGTTTCTTCGTTGTATAACAAAGCGCTAATCAAAAAGGACGGGTGACGCGTGGCAACTTGCGCGCCATCCCTGAACCCGCCCGCCGGGCCGTTTCGCAATCCTTTGGCAATCCGGATCGTGATACATGATACGGGCGAAACGGCGCCGGGCAGTCCGGCGGTGCCGCCTCTGGGCCTATTGCCGCCGCTTTCGCGCAACGTGTTGGAGGAACGACCGTGACCCATCCTGGCGACGACAGCTTGAAGACCCGCCGCAGCCTTTCGGTCGGCGCCAAGCGCTATGCCTATTACAGCCTCGCGGCGGCTGCGGAGAAGATCGGCGACGTCTCCCGCCTTCCTCTGTCGCTCAAGGTGCTGCTCGAAAACCTGCTTCGCCACGAGGACGGCCGCAGCGTCACGGTCGAGGACGTCCGCGCGGTGGCGGGCTGGCTGAAAGACCGCCGCTCGGACCGGGAGATCGCGTACCGCCCGGCGCGCGTCCTGATGCAGGACTTCACCGGCGTGCCGGCGGTCGTCGACCTGGCGGCGATGAGGGACGCCATCGTGGCCATGGGCGGCGATCCCAAGTGCATCAATCCCCTCTCGCCCGTCGATCTCGTGATCGACCATTCGGTGATGGTGGACAAGGCCGGAAGCCCCGACGCCTTCCGCACCAACGTCGAACTCGAATATGAGCGCAACCGCGAACGCTACGAATTCCTGCGCTGGGGCCAGCGGGCGTTCGACAATTTCCGCGTCGTGCCGCCCGGCACCGGTATCTGCCATCAGGTGAATCTCGAATATCTGGCCCAGGTGGTGTGGACCGAAAACGACGGCAAGGACGCGGTCGCATTCCCCGACACGCTGGTCGGCACCGACAGCCACACGACGATGGTGAACGGACTCTCGGTGCTGGGCTGGGGTGTGGGCGGGATCGAGGCCGAGGCGGCCATGCTGGGCCAGCCGATCTCGATGCTGATCCCCGAAGTGGTGGGCGTCAGGCTCACCGGCACCTTGGCCGAAGGCGCCACGGCGACCGATCTCGTGCTCACCGTGACCCAGATGCTGCGCAAGCGCGGCGTGGTGGGAAAATTCGTCGAGTTCTTCGGGCCGGGACTTGCGGGCCTCGGCTTGGCCGACCGCGCGACCATCGCCAACATGGCCCCCGAATATGGCGCCACCTGCGGCTTCTTCCCCGTGGATCAGGAAACGCTTCGTTATCTCACCTTCACCGGCCGCGACGCGGACCGGGTCGCGCTGGTCGAGGCCTACGCCAAGGCCCAAGGCCTGTGGGGAGACGCGAACACGCCCGAGCCGGTGTTCACCGACACGCTGGAGCTCGATCTCTCCAAGGTCGAGCCGTGTCTGGCCGGCCCCAAACGGCCGCAGGACAAAGTGCTCCTGGGGTCCGCCCCGGGTTCGTTCGCGACCGCCTTGGCCGAGGCGCGCGGCGCCCATGCCGGGGGCCCGGCCTCCAACATGGCCTCCGAAGGCGGCGGCTCGGTGCCTCAGTTTCAGCGATCGGGGAAGGCCAAGGGCAAGAACTTCGAGCTTCGCGACGGCGACGTGGTGATCGCGGCGATCACGAGCTGCACCAACACCTCGAACCCGAGCGTGCTGGTCGCGGCGGGCCTGCTCGCGCGCAACGCGGTGCGCCGGGGCTTGCGGGCGAAGCCGTGGGTGAAGACCTCGCTCGCCCCCGGCTCCCAGGTGGTGACCGACTATCTGGCGGCCGCCGGCCTCACGCCGGACCTCGATGCGCTGGGCTTCAACCTGGTGGGATATGGCTGCACCACCTGCATCGGGAACTCGGGCCCTCTCGACCCCGCCATCGCCGAAGCGATCGAGGCCAACGACCTGGTGGTGTGCTCGGTATTGTCGGGCAACCGCAACTTCGAGGGGCGCATCAATCCCCATGTGCGGGCCAACTACCTGGCCTCGCCGCCCCTGGTGGTCGCCTATGCGCTGGCCGGGAACCTGCACCGCGATCTCTTGAGCGATCCGCTGGGCAAGGGCGACGACGGCCAGCTCGTCTATCTCAGGGACGTGTGGCCGAGCGGCGCGGAAATCCGGCAGACCATCGAGCGGTCGCTCAACGCCGACATGTACCGCAAACGCTACGGCAACGTATTCGCCGGCGATGCGGCGTGGCAGGCGGTGGAGACGGTCACCGGCGTCACCTACGCGTGGAAGCCGGCGAGCACCTATGTGAAGCGGCCGACCTTCTTCGAGGGCCTGGACAAGGGATCGAAACCGGGCGCCCACAAGGCGACCGACGTCGCCGGCGCGCGCATCCTGGCGCTGCTCGGCGATTCGGTCACCACCGATCACATCTCGCCCGCGGGCTCGATCAAGAAGGACAGCCCGGCGGGCAAGTACCTGCTGGAGCGCGGCGTGACCTTCGCCGACTTCAATTCCTATGGCGCGCGGCGCGGCAATCACGAACTCATGATGCGCGGCACCTTCGCCAACATCAGGCTCCGCAACGAGCTGGCGCCCGGCACCGAAGGCGGCGTCACCCGCCACATGCCGGATGGCGAGGCCATGAGCATCTTCGACGCCGCCATGCGCTATGCCAAGGACGGAACGCCCCTCGTCATCTTCGCCGGCGCCGAGTACGGGACCGGGTCGTCGCGCGACTGGGCGGCCAAGGGCACTAGGCTGTTGGGCGTCAAGGCGGTGATCGCGGAAAGCTTCGAGCGCATCCATCGCTCGAACCTGGTGGGCATGGGCGTGCTGCCGCTGCAGTTCAAGGACGGCGCTACGCGCAAGACGCTCAAGCTCGACGGCAGCGAGGTCATCGACCTCATGGGCCTCGAGGGCGGGATCAAACCGCGGATGGCGGTGGACTGCCGGATCCGGCGCGCCGACGGCTCATCGCTGACGGTTCCGCTCCTGTGCCGGATCGATACGGTGGACGAGGTCGAATACTTCCTTTGCGGCGGCATCCTCCATTACGTGCTGCAAAGCCTGATGAAGGCGGCATGACGGCGCCGGCCGTGGCCGCGCCCCGGCGGGTGGGCTAAGCTCCCGAAACGCAATTCTCGGGCGGTTCGGGTCCGGCATGGGCACAAGAGGCAAGCACGGCGCGGAACGGCTATGTCTTGCCGCCTTGATGCTGTGCGCGGCGGCGGGTCTCGCCGCCTGCGCCGCGAGCCTTCCCGATCCCCGATCCTACCTCCGGCAACACGGCGTCGACGACCCGCGGCCGGGCTGGTATCGCGTCTGCTACAACTTCGGCTGCCGAAGTTCCGCCGACATCGCCCTGACCGGCAAGGAGTGGGACCGCCTTCGCGCCGTGTTCGAGCCGCCGGCCGGCGACGCGCAGCAAGAGCGGGCCCGCATATCCAAGGCGATCGGGCTGATGGAAAAGCTCACCAGCACGCGGCTCGGAACCGGGGCCGATCTCGGCGGCACATTCACGGGCATGGGGCTGGCCTATCAGATGGACTGCGTGGACGAGACCGTGAACACGACGACCTATCTGACCATGATCGAGAAGGACGGCCTGTTGCGCTGGCATCGTCTGGCCGGTCCGGCCGGCCGCGGCGTGTTCTTCGACAGTTGGCCGCATCAGACGGCGGTCGTCGTCGAGACGGCGACGGACAAGTATTTCGCCGTCGATTCGTGGTTCTTCGACGACGGGCATCCGGCCACCGTCGTGCCGCTCGATCTCTGGAAAAGCGGCTACGCCCCGCCGGGCGGCGCCGACGGCTGACGGAGCCCGCGGCGCCGCGGTTCCCGCGCGGGTCTACTCGCCCGGGACGGCGG
>JBAVNO010000369.1:0-17982 GCA_049691095.1 Alphaproteobacteria bacterium
CAGAAGTCGGGCCGCTATTACGAGAACGACGTCTGCCGCCGCTGCCTCGAGAACGCGAGCGAGGAAGCCCCCGACCCCGACCGCGTGGCCGTTTCCGTCCGATAGAAAGCCGCCGGCGCGCCGCCCCCTTTTCAGAGGGGCGCGGGCGTAAGGCTTCGCAGCGGCACGCCACCCATCAAGCCATATGAAATCCGCTCTTCGACGCACACAGGACGATCACGGCCCCTTGCCGGCGCTTGAGCGCGCGCGCCCGCTGGCGGGAGAAAGTCTGCCCGCGGCCGCAAACGCAAAGCTCGTGCTGTTCCTGCTTTCCCCGCGGCTGATCGACTTCGACACCTATCTGCCCACCGCGCTGGCGCTCAAGGAGGCGAGGCCCGGCTGGGACATCCGCTTCGTGACCTTGTCGCGCGCCAATGCCGAGTCGATCGCGCGGAACCCGACTCTCACGGCCGGGCTTGCGCGCTGCGGCACGCTCGCATGCCTCGAGGCGTCCGACGCCGGCGGCTGGCTTGCGCGCCAATGGGCGCGGATGCGTCACGTCGCGGCGGTGTCGGGATGGCTTCTCGGGGCCCGCCGCCCGGTCCTGTTCTCGGGCGTGACATTCGGCGCACTTCCTTATCTCGTCTGGTACCTGGCGGCCAAGGCGAG
The DNA here is from genome assembly GCA_049691095.1 of Alphaproteobacteria bacterium. Classification (GTDB taxonomy): domain Bacteria; phylum Pseudomonadota; class Alphaproteobacteria; order DATDPM01; family DATDPM01; genus JBAVNO01. Next base: position 649 of record JBAVNO010000369.1, read on the forward strand.
GGGCGGGCGGGCGCTGGTGCTGTTGAAGAGCCGCGCCACCGAAGACAACCACCAATTGGCCGAACGCGAGCGCCAAGCCGGCCTTTCGCAGGAGCCCCGCGGGGTCGTGGAACGGGTGACCGGCCCGCTCTACGACGGCCTCATCCGCTATCACGACCAGCAGGAGATGCAGCTCTACGGCATGCGCCTTCACGGCCGGGTGCCAAGGGAGCGCCAGCTCAAGCTCGGGCTCCCCAATCTCGCGCCCGCGTGGCGGACGCTGATTGCCGACGAGACCGCCGCTGAGCGTGCGCGGCTCGGCCGCCTCGGGCACGACATGAGGGCCGAGGTCTACACCTTCTTCCCGGTCAAGGGGTTCGGCGCACGCACGCTGCGCACGCCCGATTCGCCCGCCGATACGTTCCGTCTCGTATTGAAGACGCTTCGCCGCCTGCGGCCCGGGGCGCTCATCCTCATCCGCCTGCACCCGGTGGCCGAGAACGACGCCTTCGTGCACCAGACATTGGCCGAAATGGACGACCCGAACATCGTGATCACGCGGGCCCATCCCGAGGTGCTGATCGCCATGAGCCGCCGGGTGATCTTCAACGGCCCCACCAACATCCAGACCACCTGCCTCGGCGGCCGCTTCATCGACTGCACCGACTATTCGCCGCGCCATTACGCCGAAATGGGCGAGCGCTCGCTGGTGGAAGGCTACGGCACCGTGTTCGTGCGCCCCACGGGCGAGGATTTCGAGGCGCGCTTGGCGCGGGCTCTCGGCGACGATTCGCTCTTCGCCGCTTCCGAAGTGGAGGCGAAGCGGCAGGCGCTCGTCGCCGAAAACCCCTTCACGCTCGCGCCTTTGCTGGCGTGGATGGAACGGGGTGTGAGTCCGGCATGAGCGCGGCGCGCACCACCATCATCGCCGAGATCGCCTCGGCCCACGAGGGCGACCCGGAGTTCGCGCGGCGCCTGTGGAGGCTCGCCTGCGCGACCGGCGCCGATGCGGTCAAGTTCCAGATCTTCCGCCGCGCGGCGCTCATGTCCCGCGTGCACCCGAAATACGAGAGCTTCGGGCAGATCGAGATCGCGCCCGAAGACTGGCGCGCGATCCTGAAGGAGGCGGGCCAGGGGCCGGCCGAGATCGTAGCCGAAATATACGACGAGGACAGCCTGGCCCTGGCGCAGGAAAGCGGCGTCGTCGCCGCCTACAAGATCCCGACCTCCGACATCGGCAACCGCGCCCTGGTGCGCGCCGCCGTGGCCACGGGACGTAGGCTGTTCCTGGCCGTGGGCGGGGCCCGCGAGGACGAGATCGCCGAGGCCGTCTCCTGGCTTTCCGACGCGAAGGCCCAAGCGGTGCTGCTGCACGGCTTCCAGGCCTATCCGACCCGGATCGAGGACACCCATCTCGCCCGCCTGCCCGCCTTGCGCGAACGCTACGGGCTTGCGGTCGGCTACGCCGATCACGTGGACGCCGAGGATCGCGAGCTCGCGCGCCTCGTCCCCGCCATGGCGATCGCCGCCGGCGCGAGCGCAATCGAGAAGCACATCACCGAGGACCGCGCCCGCAAGGGCCGCGACCACTATTCGGCGCTCGACCCCGCCGAGTTCGCGGATTTCGTGGCGCTGATCCGGCGCATCGAGCAGGCGATGGGCAGCGCCGATCCCGCGCTGGGCGAGGCGGAGGTCCGCTACCGCAACGAGATGAAGAAGCAGGCGGTGGCGGCGCGCGCTCTTTCCGTTGGTGCGCGGCTCGGCCGCGGCGACGTCGCCTTCAAGCGCATCGGCGGCCCCGGCCTCGCCCCCGACGGGCTGGAGCCGCTGCTGGGGCGGGCCTTGCGGGCGGCAAAGCAGCCGGACGATCCGCTGCAGGCCGAAGATTTCTCGCCGTGAGCGCGCGCCCATGAGCACCCCGATGAAGATCCTGACCCTGGTGGCGGTGCGCCTCAAATCCTCGCGCCTGCCGCGGAAGGCTCTCGTGGACGTGGCCGGAAAGCCGCTCATCGTCCGCCTGACCGAGCGCGTGCGGCAGGCGAGGCTTCCCGAGGCGGTCTATTGGTGCACCTCGACCAACCCGGCCGACGATCCCCTCGAGGAGCTCTCGAAGACCTCGCCCGCCCTCATCTACCGGGGCGACGAGCTCGACGTGATGTCGCGGTTCATCGAGGTCGGCTGGTCGCGGGGCGCGGAGACCCTGGTGCGCGTCACCGGCGACAACCCGCTCACCGATCCGGTGATGATGGATCACATGATCGCGGCCCACCGCAAGGCGGGCGCCGACTACAGCTACACCGACGATCTGCCCCGCGGCACCCGCTGCGAAATCATGTCCATGGACGCGCTGGAGCGCTGCCACGACATGGCCGAGGACCCGGCCTCGAGCGAGTACATGACGCTGATGATCCGCCGCCCCGACCGCTTCAAGGTGTTGAAGGTGGAGGCATTCGATCCGCGCCTGAAGCGGCCCGAGCTTCGGCTCACCGTCGATTACCCCGAGGATTTGCAGGTGGTGCGCGCCGTGTTCGAGGCCTTCGGCGGCGCGCCGCCCCCCTTGCCCGAGGTCATCGCCTGGCTCGACGCGCACGCGGACGTGCGCGATTTGAACGCCGCCCTCACCCCCAGGGAGCCCGAGGCCGCCATCAACGTGCGCCTCAGGGGCGACGCCTGAGCGAGCGAGCCGCCATGCCCAAGGTCAGCATCGTCGTCACCGCGCACAATTACGCGAAGTACCTGCCCAAATCGCTCGAGTCCGCGCTGGGGCAGTCGTTCGACGATCTGGAGGTCGTGGTCGTCGACGACGGCAGCACCGACCACACGGCGGAAGTGCTGGCCCGCTATGCCGCCGACCCGCGCCTCAAGATCGTGACCACCGAGGGCGTGGGGCTGGCGGCGGCCTCGAACCGCGGCATCGCGGCCTCGTCGGGCGAATACATCGTCCGGCTCGATGCCGACGACTGGTTCGACGAGAACCTGGTTCTGGTCGAGGCCAGGTTCCTCGACAAGCACCCGAACGTGGGATTGGTCTATTGCGACTATTGCACCGTGGACACCCACGGCGAGCTGATCGACCGCGTCCGGCGCGCGCGCGTCAACGAGGAGGTCGAGCTCCTCGACCGGCCGTGCCTGGCGGCCGGCGCCATGTACCGGCGCAAATGCTTCGAAGCCATCGGCGGCTACGACGAATCGATCCGCTATCAGGAGGACTACGACTTCTGGATCAAGTTCATCGAGAAGTTCGAGGTCCGCAACATCTCGCTCCCCCTCATGTACTACCGCCAGCACGGCCACAGCATGTCGCGCAACTGGGACGCGCGCATGAAGACCCGGCGCGAGGTGAAGAAACGGTTCGTCGAGGAGCACCGCGAGCGATTCAAGGATCGCGTGCTGGCCGTGGTCCCGGCCCGCGGCGACCGGCTCAATGGGGGCAAGCTCGCACTTCTGCCCCTGGGCAACGAGACGCTGCTCGCGCGCAGCCTGGCCAAGCTGAACACCGTCGACATGATCGACCGGATCGTGGTCTCCACCGACGATCCCGAGGTCGCGGAGGCGGCGCGCGCATTGGGGGCCGAGGTGCCGTATCTGCGCGGCCGCACCGAATCCGAAACGCACGAGTCCTTCGAATCGGTGCTCTTCAACCTCCTCAAATGGCTCCACGAGCACGACGGCTACGACAGCGATGCGGTCGTCATCGTCCATCCCCATTCGCCCTTCATCGAGGCCGACCACGTCACCGAGGCCCTCGACACGCTGCTGCTCTACGAAACCGATTCGGTCATCGGCGTGGTCGAGGACTTGACCTATCACTGGACGCCCAGCCGCCACGGGCTCGCGCCGGTGGGCTATCAGAAGCGCGTCGTGCGCCAGGAAAAGGACCTCGTCTACAAGGAGGCGGGCGGGCTCTACATCGTGCGCAGCGCGCAGTTCCTGGCCAGTCACGACCTGTTGGGCCGCAACGTCGGGCACATCGAGTTGTCGCAAACCGAGGCCGTGCGGGTGCAGACCGCGTTCGATTACTGGGTGGCGCGGGGCATGGCCGAGACGGGGGGGCGATGGACCGAATCCTGACCGTGGTTCCGGCACGCGGCGGCTCCAAGGGGGTTCCGGGCAAGAATCTCCGGCCGCTCGCGGGCCTGCCGCTCATCGCCCATGTGCTGCGCGCCGCGGCCGGGAGCAAGTTTCCCATGCGTCTCCTGGTCTCGACCGATTCGCCGGAGATCGCCGAGGTGGCGCGCGCGCACGGGGCCGAGGCGCCGTTCCTGCGCCCCGCGGAGCTTGCGGGCGACGAGGTGCCGGTCACGCCCGCGATCCAGCACGCGGCCCGGTTCCTGGATGAGCAGGGCTGGCGCGCCGACATCGTCTTGTCGCTTCAGCCCACCAATCCCTTGACGGAAACCCGGTCCATCGACGGCGCCCTGGGCCGGATGATCGCAGATCCCGCGATCGATTCGGTGGTCTCGGCGACGCTCATCCGCAAGTATCACCCCTTCCGCGCCTACCGGCTGGAGGCGGACGGGCGGCTCGGTCCGCTCACCGAATACACGAGCGAGGAATTCCTGCAAAAGCAGGACCGCCCTCCCGCCTATGGCCTGACCGGCGCGATCTTCCTGCGCCGCCGCAACGCGCTCGAGTCGTGGGCCGGAAGCGGGTTCGCGCTGGGGAGCCGCATCGCCGCCCAGATCGTGTCCGAGGAGGAAGCGGTCGACATCGATTCCGAGGTGGATTTCCTGGTCGCGGAGGCGATCCTCGCCCATCGCCGCCGTGAGGACGCGGCATGACGGCCGGCGCGCCCGCAACGTCGGGGCGGCTCGGGCCGCGGTCCATGCCGCGGGCGGAGACCGATATGCCCGGCCTGGGGCTGCACACGTTGCCGCGCGAGGCGCTGGATCGCCTCGTCTACATGGTGGGCTCGCCCCGCGGCGGTACGACGGTAATCTACCGCGCCTTCCGCCTCAGCGACCGGGTGTTCGACTTCCCCGGCATCACCCATTTCATGAGCCACGTCTGGAAGCACCGCAACCGCGTTCACGACCGGCTGCTGCAGCAGATCTTCAAGATCCCCGACTTCTACCACGAGCGGCAAATCCTCGATTCGCTGGAGGACGCGAAGAAGCTGGCGCTGCGCCGCTACATCCGCGACGCGTTCGCGAGCCGCGATCTGGGGCGCATGTACCAGGTCTATCCCCTCGTCTACGCGCTCGACCCCGGATGCGCCAAGGACCCGGCCCGCGTGCGCTGCTGGGTGGACAAGGCCAACGACGTCTACGGACTGTTCGACATTCCCCGCTCCATGCCGGGCGCCCGGTTCGTCTTCATCACCCGCGACCCGCGCGGGGCCAACGCCTCGATGCGCCGCCAGGTGGGCGCCTTCGCCGGCGAGGAGGACGAGGAGGAAAAGAGCCACGATTCGCTCATCGCCTCGTGCATCTATTGGCGCCACATGATGCAGACGCTGCTGCGCTTCGCCGCCCGCTACCCCGACCGCACGCGCTTCGTGCGCTACGAAGATTTCATGCTGGCCCCCGAGGACACGATCAACGGCCTGCTCGAATTCGCCGCCGGCGAATCCATGGCGCCCGAGGCCCTGCGGCAGGGGATGTCGCGGTTCAAGCACAGCGTCCGCCACGACCCGTCCATTCGCGAGACGGGCATCGACACGCGCCCGATGACCCGCTGGCAGCAGATGCTCTCCGACCAGGAGATCGAATTGGTTTCGGCGCTCACTGGCCCCACCGCGCGCAAGCTCGGCTACGATCCCGGTCCCGCCTCGAGTCCGCTCGCGGTGGCGCGCGCGGTGCTGCGGCTCAAGGGCACGCGCCGGCGCCTGATCGCTTCGGCGAAGCTGGCGTTCCTCGAGGCGCGCGAGCCGCTGGTTCCCTCGCGCCCGGCTTCAGGTCCCGTCGTGCGATGAAGATCGGCGACCGCGACACGAACGTACGCGTCTATGTGATCGCCGAGATCGGCGGCAACCACAACGGCGATCCCGAGACCGCCTTCCGGCTGGTCGAGGCGGCAGCCGAGGCCGGCGTGGACGCGGTCAAGTTCCAGACCTACCGGGCGGAGTCTCTGGTGCACCCTTCGGTGGAGCCGGTGCCTCTGGTGCGGCGCTTCTACGCCACCCAGCTCGAACGCTTCAAGAGCCTGGAGCTTCCCTGGTCCGCCTACGAGCGCATCGTCGCCCGGTGCCGGGAATTGGCCGTCGATTTCCTCACCACGCCGTTCGATCTCGATCTGCTGGCCCGCTTTGCGCCCCTGATGCCGGCGGTAAAAATCGCCTCGGGCGATCTCACCTACCGCGCCCTGGTCGAGGCCGCGGCGGCGACCGGAAAGCCCGTACTCCTTTCGACCGGCATGGCGACACTGCAGGAGGTGGGCGACGCGCTGGCGCTCGTCCCCGAGGGGAGGAGGGCCGCGCTGCACTGCGTCTCGATCTATCCGCTGCCCGACGAAGACGCCAATCTGCGCGCCATCCCGACCCTGGCCGCCGCGTTTCCGGACGTGACGATCGGCTATTCCGATCACACCGTGGGGATGGAGGCGGCGGCGGCTTCGGTCGCGCTCGGCGCGCGCATTGTCGAGAAGCATTTCACGCTGGATACCCGGCAACAGCCGGGCGACCACGTGCTCTCCCTCGACCCCGCCGGGATGGCCGAGCTGGTGCGCCGCATCCGCCGCGTCGAGGCGATGTTGGGGAGCGGTGAGAAACGGCCGGCGGCGGGCGAGGGCACCATGCGGGCGCAGATGCGGCGCGGCCTTTATGCGGCGCGCGACCTGCCCGCGGGCACGGTGCTCTCGGAATCGGACGTCCTGTGCCTGCGTCCCGCGACCGACCTTGCGCCGGCCGAGGCCGGGCTTGTGGTCGGGCGAAGACTCGCGCGCCCTCTCAAGGCGCTCGACGCCATTCGCCGGGAGACCCTGACATGATCCGTCTTTTGCGGGCGCGGCCATGACCTTTTCGCAAGTCCTTCCGGCCAGCGCGCGCTTGGGGCTGGGCTGGGGCACGATCGCCGCGATCCTGGCCCTTCACCTGGTCGCGACCCTGTTCGAAGGCGCAGGCCTCGGCATCCTGCTGCCCGTGTTCCAGTTCGTGCAGGCGCACGGAGACATCGCCGCGCTCACCGCCGATTCCGCGCTGTGGCGGAAGGTCGTGGACGTTTACGCCGCGCTCGGCCTTTCGGTGACGCTGCCGGTCCTGCTGGTGACGAGCTTCGTGTGCATCCTGGTGCGGCAAGTCCTCATCTACACCCGGCTCGTGTTCGCGGCCCGCACCCGCTACGACCTGGTGCGCGGCATCCGCCAGCAGGGGTTCGACCGCTTCCTGCGCGCACGGCTCGGCTACTCCGAGCGCGAGGCCCAGGGCGGCGTCGTCAACGACCTCACCACCGCCTGCGATCTCGCCGTCAATGCGCCCTTCTCGCTGCTGTCGTTCCTCGGCGTCGGCGCGATGTTCGCCGTCTATCTGGCGATGCTGCTGGCGCTCTCCTTCTGGATGACGGTGCTGGCCGTGGGCGTGCTGGGCCTGGGCGTGCTGGTGCTCCGCGGCCTGCTCACGAAATCGAAGCTGGCAGGCGCCGGCATCGCGGTGGCCAACCGCGCCCTGTCGGATCATCTCGTCGAGCGGCTCAAGACGCTGCGGCTCATCCGTCTGGCCGGGACGGAAGGTGCGGAATCGGCGGCCATGGAGCGGCTGACCGGGCACCAGCGCGACCAGTTCCTGGCCCGCGACATGCGCCGGGCCGAGGTCGCGGTCCTGATCGAGCCGTTCGTGGTCGCCGTCTGCCTGCTGTTCCTGTATTTCGGCGTGACACGCTTCAACGCGTCGCTGGAGGAGATCGGCCTCTTCATGGTGGTCATCGTGCGCCTGGCGCCGGTGGTGAGCGACGCGATGCTCAATTACCAGTCGGTGCTCACCACCGCACCGAGCCTGGAGGCCGTGGTGGCGCGCCTCCAGGGCCTCGAGGCGGCGCGCGAGGAGGCGAGCGGCGCCCGCAGGCTGGCCGGCCTCGAACGTGCGATCCGGTTCGAGAGCGTGACCTTCGCCTACGAGGGCGCGGACAGTCCGGCCGCGCTCCGCGGATTGTCCCTCGACATCCCGGCCCGGTCCACGACCGCGATCGTCGGGCCGTCGGGGGCCGGCAAGTCCACCCTCGTCGATCTACTGCCGCGTCTGCGCATCCCGCAATCGGGCCGCGTGCTCATGGACGGCGTGCCGCTTCAGGACTTCGCGCTCCAAAGCCTGCGTGCGGCGATTTCCTACGCGCCGCAGACGCCGCAGGTGTTCGAGGGCACGGTCGCCCATCACATCCGCTACGGCAACCCGGCCGCAACCATGGAAGAGGTGCGCGAGGCGGCGACGCTCGCGGGCGCCGACGACTTCATCATGGCGCTTCCGCAGGGTTACGACGCGACGGTGGGCGAGGGCGGCGTGCGCCTCTCTGGCGGCCAACGTCAGCGTCTCGATCTCGCCCGTGCGCTGGTGCGCCGCGCGCCCATCCTCATCCTCGACGAGCCCACCAGTCAGCTCGACGCCGACGCGGAGGAAGCGTTTCGCGACGCGCTGCTCCGCATCCGCGCCAGCGGCAAGTTCACGATCATCCTCATCGGCCACCGGCTTTCCACCGTGGCGGTGGCCGACCGCATCGTCGTCCTGCAGGCCGGCCGCGTCGCCGAGGCCGGCAGCCACGCGGAGCTGGTGGCGCGCGGCGGTTGGTACGCCCAGGCGCTGGGCAAGCAGCGCGGCCCGTCGTCCGCGGACGCCAGGGCCGAGGCGATGAAAACCGCAACCGGCGCGAAATAGGAAGGGCATGCCATGATCCGCAATTTCGAAAACGGCGGCGTCGATCTCGACAATGCCTCGGTGCTGATCACCGGCGGCACCGGCTCGTTCGGCAAGCAAATGGTGCGCACCCTGCTCAAGCGCCATCGCCTGCGCCGTCTGGTCGTATTCTCGCGCGACGAGCTGAAGCAGTACGACATGGCGCTCGACTTCCCGCCGTCCGAGCATCCGTGCCTGCGCTACTTCATCGGCGACGTGCGCGACGGCGACCGGCTCGAAATGGCGCTGCACGACGTCGACTATGTCGTACATGCGGCCGCGCTGAAGCAGGTTCCCACGGCCGAGTACAACCCCTTCGAATGTATCCACACCAATGTCCACGGCGCCGAGAACGTGGTGCGCGCCGTGCTGCGCTCGGACGTGAAGAAGGTCATCGCGCTCTCCACCGACAAGGCGGCAAGCCCGATCAACCTTTACGGGGCCAGCAAGCTCGCCGCCGACAAGATCTTCATCGCCGCCAATCATCTGAGCGGCGCCAAGCGGGCGCGGTATTCGGTGGTGCGGTACGGCAACGTGTTCGGGTCGCGCGGCAGCGTCGTGCCTCTGTTTCGGCGCCTGATGGCCGAAGGCGCCAAGAGCCTTCCCGTCACCGATGCGCGCATGACACGGTTCTGGATCACGCTCCAGCAAGGGGTCGATTTCGTCCTGTCCTGTCTGGGCATGATGCAGGGGGGCGAGATCTTCGTCCCCAAGATCCCGAGCATGCGAACCGTGGACCTGGCCAAGGCCATGGCGCCCGATCTTCCCCAACGGATCGTCGGCATCAGGCCGGGCGAGAAACTGCACGAAGTCATGATCACCGAGGACGACGCCCGCACCACGGTCGATCTCGGCGATCGCTACGTCATCGAGCCCGCCTTCGCCTTCTTCCCGCACGGCTGGTATCTGAAGAACGGCGGCACGGCGGTGCCCGAGGATTTCCGCTACGCGAGCGACTCCAATCCCGACTGGCTCGACGCCGAGCAGATGTCGGACCTTCTCCAGGCGACGAGCACCTGAACCGTGGCTAGGACCGTCGTGGTGACCGGCGCGACCGGCGGTTTGGGCCGGTATTTCCAGGCGGCCCAGCCGGACGGGATGAGACTGGTCCTGTTGGGCGGGCGCACCGCGCCGCAAGGCGGCGTGGCGGTGGACTTGAGCGATCGAGCGGCGGCCGTCGCGGCGCTCGAGGCGGCGGCGCCCGACATCATCGTTCACGCCGCGGCCATGACCGATGTCGATGGCTGCGAACGCGATCACGACGCCGCCTACGAGTCGAACGTCGCCGCCACGCGGATTCTGGCCGATTGGGCCGGGAACCGAGAGCCGGGATGCCGGCTCGTCTACATCTCCACCGATCAGGTCTATCCGGGGCCGGGGCCGAGCGACGAGAAGGCGGCCCCCCGTCCCATCAATCTCTACGGCTGGACCAAGCTGTGGGGCGAGGACATCGTGCTGCGGCAGGGCGATGCGCTGGTCGTCAGGCTCAATTTCGTGGGCGCGGGAACCGGCAGGCGCCGGAGCCTGTCGGACTTCCTCATCACCTCGCTTTCGGGCGGCCGCGCCGTGGTCTTGTTTCGGGACGTGTTCTTCAGCCCGCTCTTCGGCGGCGACGTCCCCGCTCTCCTGGCCGAGATGATCCGGCAGGACGCAAGCGGCATTTTCAACCTCGGCTGTTCCGGCGGCGGATCGAAGGCGGATTTCGGTCTCGGCCTGGCGGCTCGGCTCGGCCTTTCGGCCGCATCGGCGACGGTGGGACGTTTGGGGGACGCCGCGTTGGCCGCGCCGCGACCCCTCGATACCCGCATGGACGTGGCCCGCGCCGAAACTCTGCTGCGCCGGCGTCTGCCCTCGTTCGATGCGGTGATGGACCGCGTGGCGGCCGAATGGCGCAGCCTTCACGGAGAGCCCGTGGCATGACCAAGACATTCGAACGCGTCCTCGTTGTGGCCGCCCATCCCGACGACGAAGTCCTGGGATGCGGCGGCACGATAGCCCGGGTGCGCGGCCGCGGCGCCGCGGTTCGGGTGGTTTTTCTTGCCGAGGGCATTACCGCGCGGTTCGACCCGGCGCAATTCGACACCCCCGATGTCCAAAGCCGAATGGCCCGCCGGAACGCAAACGCGAAACGGGCGTTGGCGATCCTCGGCGTCGAGGAAAGCGAGATCTTCACGCAGACGCGGCCCTGTTGCAGGCTCGATCAGGTGCCGATGATCGATCTCGTCAAGCAGATCGAGACGCACATCCGCGATTGGCGCCCCACCTGCCTCCTGACGCACTCCGCCCACGACCCCAACGTCGACCATCGGCTGGCCTTCGACGCGGTGCTGGCCGCATCGCGCCCCTCGAAGGACTCCGCGCTCAAGGCGGTCCTGAGCTTCGAGGTCCTGTCCAGCACCGAATGGAATCCGGCGCATCCGTTCGCGCCGACGTACTTCGTCGACATCACGGATACCATCGAGCGCAAGATCGCGGCGATGGCGGCCTACGAGGACGAGATGCGGCAGCCGCCCCATCCGCGTTCGCCCGAAGTGATCCGGGCGCAGGCGCGCCTTCGCGGCGCCCAGGCCGGCGCCGATTATGCCGAAGGCTTCGCGCTCTTGCGTCTCGTCGATTCGTGAGAGCGGACGAATGCCGGTACCGCATGTGTTGCAGGGCTTGACATCTCCGCGTTCGGCCGTGGCCGCGAAACCCGGACTCACCTTGATTTTGGCGGGCGATTCCGACGCCCGCCTCGCCCCGAATCTCTGCCGCGGCGCGGCCGAGGTGATCGAGGTCGGGGCATCGCCGCGTACCGATCTGGCGGCCTCGCTCGACCCCGGCACGGGTCACCGGTTCGTCTGCTCCGGGGCGGGACCGGCGAGACGGGTCAATCTCGGTCTGTCGTTCGCCGGGGGCGATTGGGTCGTGGCCCTCTTCGGCGACGAGGCGCTGGACGCCGATTGGCTTGCCCATGTGCACAGGGCGATCGCGGGCCGTGACGCAGACGCGCACCTGTTCGTCGCCCGCGGGGCTCCGCCTCTCGTGGTGCTGCGCCGCCGCGCGCTCGGCGCCGGCGCGCCCGACGAGCAATTCTCCCCGCAGCGCCTCAGCCTGTTGCATTGGGCGGCGCGAATCCTCGCGCCCGCAGGGGGCAAGCTCGTGGCCCACGAGGCGCCGTGGCTTTCCGGCGAATGGCCGGCGAGCGAACGGCCGTTCGAGACGGCGGCCGAGCTGTGGACGGTCCTTGATCCGGGCGGGCGGGCCGTCCTGCTGGGCCAAGCCTTGGCCTCGCCGTCGCGGCTGCTGGCCGAGATCGCCGGCCTCAAGAAGCGGGAGGAGGGCCGCATCGGCGAGCCAAACGTATACCGAACGGGCTCCTACGAGCCGCGCGCCTTCTGGGAGCATGTCACCGAGGGCTACGTCAAATGGGAGGTCTTCCAGCCCGACGAGCCCGAGATCGAGGAAATCGTGCGCCGCACCCGCCCGGCCTCGGTGCTCGAGCTCGGCTGCGGCGCGGGCCGCAATGCGCGCTATTTCGAGGGCGCGGGAACCTACGCCGGCATCGACCTGTCCTTGAATCTTCTCGACCGGGCGGTGGAGCGCCAAGGCCCGAACAGCGCCGGCCTGGCGTGCGGCGACGTGTGCGCCCTGCCGTTTCGCGACCGAAGCTTCGACCTCGTGTTCGCCGACTCCACCATCCAGCACGTGACGCCGGCGCGCGTCGCGACGTGTGTCTCCGAGGCGGCTCGTGTGTCGTCCCGCCACGTCTGTGTGATCGAATTCACGAACGAGGAGCGCGACGGGGGCGACTGGTTCGGCCAAGTGCACATGTTCGCCCACGACTACCCGGCCCTGTTCGCGCCCTTCGCGCGGCTGCTGTGGCGCGCGGAAACGAGCATCCGCGTGCAGCCGGCAATCAAGGAAGTTTTCCTGTTCGAGACGAAACGCGCGGCGTGATTCGATGACGATATCAGACGACGGCTCCGGGATCGAAACCATAGGCAGCGGGATCTGCCAGGGGAGTTTCGGCGAGATCCTGCAAGGCGTGCTGCCCGGCGGGCGAAAGTTCCTGGTCAACCTTCGGATCAAGGACGAGAGCCGGGTCAAGGTGAGCCTGTCGTCCTGCCGCTATGCGGTTGAGAAGGAGGCGGAATTCGCCCGCGCCTACGCCGTGTATCCGAAGTCCCACAAGATCGTGCGCAACATCCTGGGCGATCTCGGCCGTCACGACGACTATTCCCTCGACATCGTCCGCGACATCCCGGTGGGCAAGGGCCTGAGTTCCAGCACCGCCGACATGGTGGCGGCGGTCCGCGCGCTCGCCCAGGCCCTGTCGGTTGCCTTCAAGCCCGACTACGTGTCCCGCGCCATCACCGAGATCGAGCCCAACGACGGCCTGCATTTCGGCGGAACCGCCGCCTACCGCCATACCGACGGCGAACTCCTCTTCCGCACCGACTACGTGCCCCCTTTTCGCGTGCTCGGCATCGACTTCGGCGGCATCGTGGACACGATCGAATTCAATCGGCGCACCATCGTCTGGCAGGAATCCGAGATGGCGCATTACGAGCGGCTGCTGGCCGACGTGGTCGCCGCGCTCGAGGCCGAGGACGCGGTCGCGCTGGCGCGGATCGCCACCGAAAGCACGCGGCTGTGGCAGAAGGCGAACCCGAAGCCCGACCTGGAGCGCGCGCTCGGCCTGATCCGGGAAACCGGGGCGCTCGGCCTCGCCAATACCCACAGCGGATCGTTCGTTGGCCTGCTCTACGAGCCCTCGCGGACCGATTTCGACGCGCTCGCCGAAAAAGTCGCGGCCGCCTTCGCGCCCCACGAGTGCCGCTGGTTCGAAACCGTGAGTTGCCCGGACTAGCGGCCGATGGCGGATTACGTTCTGGCTTGCGCCGAGTGCGGTTGGCGCGCCCCCGAGACGGCGTACCATATCGGCTGCCCCGAATGCGGCGGCTTCCTCGAGGTGGCGCTTGCGCAGATTCCGGCACAGCCGCTGGATTCGCGCTTCCCCTCGATCTTCAAGTACCACCGCCTCATGCCCTACGACCCGGAGCGCGAGGCGATCGCGGACCTCGAGGACTTCGAGGAGACGCCGATCTTCCTTTCGCAGCCGCTTTCCGATGCGCTCGGCGTCGCGCTCTATCTCAAGGACGAGACCGTGATGCCGAGCGGAACCTGGAAGGATCGCGAGGGCTTCGTCTCCATCCACCGCCTGATGATAAGCGGCGTCCCCGATCTGATCGTGTTCTCGTCGGGCAACACCGGAACCTCGCTCGCCCGCTCGGCCTCGCGCGCGAAGGGCCCGCGGCTCCATATCGTCGTGCCCGAGGCCTCCAAGGCGCGCGTGCAGGGGTCGTTTGCCCATTACGACCCGGACTACGTCAAGCTGCACTTCTTCGACGGCAGCAACGACGAGTGCATCGTCGAGGCCAACGCGCTCGCCTCCCGGCTCGGATTCGCCCTCGAAGGGGGCTTTTCCAACTATGCCCGCCGCGAGGGGCTGAAGCTCCTCGGCCTCGAGCTCATCCTCGGCTGGGGCGAGCCCTATGACTGGTACGTGCAGCCGGTGGCGGGCGGAATCGGCGTCTACGCCCTGCACAAGGCGTACCGGGATCTGGGGATCCCAGGCCAATGCCCGAAAATCCTGGGCGTGCAGGCGGCCATCTGCGCGCCGATGGTGAACGCCTGGCGCGCCGGCGCCGCCACGCTCGAGCCGCGCTACGTGCCGCGCGAGGTGACGCCTTCGCCTTTCGTGCGGGTGCTGCGCACGCGCAATCCCGCCGACAGCTATCCGATCCTGAAGAAGATCATGGACGCCGTGGGCGGCCGTTTCGAGGACGCGGACGACGACGCCATCCTGGCCGCCCTGCGCCTCTTCTACCGCGAGCCCTATTTCGTCGAGGCGTACCGGAGCAGCGGCAGGCTCGTGGGCCTGGAGCCCGCGACCGCCTTGGCCGGAATCGTCAAGGGCGTGCGCGAAGGCTACATCGCCAAAGGCGCGCGCGTGGTGCTCAATGTCAGCGGCGCGGCGAAGGAAGGCGATGTGCAACGCGAATGGATCAACGATGTTTTGTGACGAAAGGGCGAATCGCGCGATGCGGGCGATGAACGACCTTGCCGCAGGTCTTGACGAAAAGGGGCATCGACTGTGATGACGGAATCCCCGGCCGAGCTGTTCGCGCGCTTGGACGATCCGCACCGCACGTTCCTGATCGCGGAGATCGGCGCCAATCACAACGGCGACTTCGATACCGCGCTCCGGCTCATGGACGTGGCGAAGACGGCGGACGCCGACGCGGTCAAGTTCCAGAGTTTTCTTGCCGACGAGCTCACGGTCCGCAGCGATCCGAATTACGCGATGCTGAAGGGCCTCGAGCTTCCGCGCGAATGGTATCCGCGGCTCAAAAAGGCGGCCGGAGACCGCGGGCTGGTCTTCTTCTCCACCGCCACCAACTCCACCACGCTCGCCTGGATGCGCGAGCTCGATTGCGCGCTCTACAAGATCGCATCCCCCAACCTGAACCATCTGCCGCTCATCCGCGAGACGGCGGCCATGGGCCGGCCGGTCATCATGTCCACGGGCATGGCCGGCCTCGAGGAGATCGACGAAGCGGTGAAGGCCTTCACCGACACCGGCAATCGCATGCTATGCCTGCTTCATTGCGTGAGCCTGTATCCGGCGCCGCCCGAAACCATCAATTTGCGCGCCATCCCGGCGCTTCAGGCCCGCTATCCGTTCCCGATCGGCTTCTCCGACCACACGATGGACATCGCAACGCCCGTTGCCGCGGTGGCGCTCGGCGCCCGGGCGATCGAAAAGCACCTGACGCTGGATCGCGCGCAGCCGGGCCCCGACCATCACTACGCCACCGAGCCCGAGGACTTCATCCGCATGGGCCGCCACATCCGGATCGTGGAGCAGGCCCTGGGCCACGCGGACAAGCGTGTCAACGAGCAGGAGCGTGCCAGGCGCGCGCTCAACTGGCGCAGTCTTCATGCGGCGCGCGACCTCGAATCCGGGCATCCCTTGTCGGCGGCCGACCTCAAGGTCGTGCGCCCCAACGACGGGCTCCATCCGCGCCATTTCGAGGAGGTCGTTGGCCGGCGGCTGCGCTACGCGCTGCGGATGGACGCGCCCGTGCGCTGGGAGGATCTGGAAGGCGATGCTTAACGGCGTACGCCCGTTATCGCTGGCCGATCTTCCAGCCGAGCCGCGGCTTCGGCCCGTCTTCGAATCCGAAACGCCGGCCGTGGTCGTCTTCCCCGTTTCGCACGCCGTCGGCCTCAGCGTCATCCGCACCCTCGAAGATCACGGCATCCCGATCCTGGCGGTGGACTTCAAGCCGCGGGCGGCGGGCCTTTATTCCAATCGCGTGTCGCCGCTCCTGCTTCCCGAGCTGGGCCGGGACGAGGCCGCCTTCGAATCCGGCATGATCGAGATCGGCCGCCGGTTCCGCACCCGGCCGGTCCTGTTCCTGGTGCACGACGAATACCTGTTCCCGTCCCTCAAGAACCAGCCGGCATGGGAGCGGGTCTACCGCATCCCGCTTTCGCCTTGGCCCGTGGTCGAGACCATCGTGGACAAGGGCCGGTTCTATCGCCGCCTGGCGGAGGCCGGGTATCCCATCCCGCGCACCTGGTTCATGAACGGCGCGGCCGATCTCGAGGCGCAGTCCGGCGACATCACCTTCCCCTGCATCCTGAAGCCGACCTATTCGACCGCGTTCCGCCGGCGTTTCGGCGTCAAGGCCCGGCGCTTCGACGATTTGGCCGCCTTGTCGGCGTTCGCGCGCGAGGTGTCGGCGGCCGGCATCGCCTTCCTGGTCCAGGAATTCATCGAAGGTCCGGCCGAGGCGCTGTGGACCTATGCCGCCTATTCCGATGACGACGGCAACGTCCTGGCCGAGTTCACCGGGCGCAAGCGGCACCAGTTCCCGCCCGATTTCGGCACCTGCCGGCTGGGCGAAAGCGTCGCCTCGCCCGAACTTGCGGCGCTCGGGCGGAGGCTGCTCAAGATCCTCGGCTACCGCGGCATCTCGTTGACCGAATTCAAGCGCGGGCCGGACGGCGCGTTCAAGGTGATCGAGCTCAACCCGCGTCCCGGCGACTGGCCGGAACGGCTGGCGCAGCTCTGCGGCGCCAATCTCGTGCTCGCCGCCTACCGCGCGTCGGTCGGCCTGCCGGTGGCGCCCGCGACCATCTCGCGCTTCGGCGTCAAATGGGCGAACCTGGCCGAAGACTTCTATTACTCCGTGCGCGGCTATCGCCTGGCCGGATATCCAGAGGCCCATCGCGGATTTCTCGGCTGGCTTCGCGACCTCGGCGGAGTCGAGACCGACGCCTTCTGGTCATGGCGCGATCCCATGCCCGCCCTGGTGCGCTTTTCGGACATGATGCGCGACTTCGCGCGGCGCGAACGCGAATGGGCGCGCGCCCGCGCGGCCCGTACGCCTGCGGCCCGCGCGGCATCGTGAACGGCGCGTGTCGGCACGAATCCTATTTGCCGTCGAGGCGGGAACGGGGATCGGCCTTGGGCACTTGAGCCG
>JBAVNO010000370.1:0-1925 GCA_049691095.1 Alphaproteobacteria bacterium
GGCGGAGGCGCCGGTGAGGAACCGGCTGAAAGTCCTGCGCGCCGAGCGCGACTGGAGCCAGGCGGACCTCGCCGAGCGCCTCGACGTCTCGCGCCAGAGCGTCAACGCCATCGAGACCGGCAAATACGATCCGAGCCTCCCCCTCGCCTTCCGCATCGCCCGCCTCTTCGGCCTGCCGATCGAGGCGATCTTCGAGGACGGGCCCTAGGAGCCTGTCTGAGTAATCGGCTCGACGGTTGGGGCGAACGCTGATTCTCTGTGGGGATGAGCAAGACCTTCCGTACGTGGGACGTGGACCAGGCCTGGCTGCTGCCGCCGTCGGTTCACGAATTCGTGCCGGCTGGGCACCTGGCGCACTTCGTTCGGGACACGGTGCGCGAAGGGTTGGACCTGTCGGCGATCCTGGGGAGCTACACGGAGGAGCGCGGCTATCCGCCGTACCATCCGGGGATGATGGTGGCGGTGCTGCTGTATGGCTACAGCCGGGGCGTCTACTCGTCGCGACGCCTGGCGCAGGCCTGCGAAGAGCGGGTGGACTTCATGGCGGTGAGCGGGCTGAACAAGCCGGACTTCCGCACCATCGCCGAGTTCCGTCGGCGGCATCTGAAGGCCCTGTCGGCGCTGTTCGTGCAGGTTCTGAAGCTGTGCCAGGGCGCCGGCCTGGTGAAGCTGGGTCACGTGGCGGTGGACGGGACCAAGCTGAAGGCCAACGCCAGCCGGCACAAGGCGATGAGCTATGGGCGCATGAAGACGGTCGAGCCGAAGCTGGCGGCGGAAGTGGACGCCTGGCTGAAGCAGGCCGAGGCCCAGGACGCGGCCGATGACGCCGAGTTCGGGGCCGATCTGCGCGGCGACGAGACGCCGGACTGGATGGCCGACAAGATCGAGCGCTTGGAGCGTATCCGCGCGGCCAAGGCTGAGCTGGAGGCCGAGGCAGCCAAGGATCCGGCCGATCTGGACATGGACGGGCCGGGCCCGTCCTCGGGCATGCAGGAGCGGGGCAAGCGCAAGAAGACCTCGGACGGCGCGCCGCCGGACAAGGCCCAGCGCAACTTCACCGACCCCGACAGCCGCATCCAGCCGACCCGCGACGGCTTCATCGCCGGCTACAACGGCCAGATCGCCGTCGATGCGGCCCACCAGATCATCGTCTCCCAGAGCCTGGCCACCAACCCGGCCGACTATGGCGCGCTCATCCCCCTGGTCGATCAGGCCGGGGCCAACCTGGGCCGCAAGCTCAAGGAGGTCAGTGGCGACACCGGCTTCGCCACCGAGGCCAACATCGCCGCCATGGCCGAACGCAAGGTCAGAGCCTACCTGCCGCCAGGCCGCAGCAAGCACGGGCAGGACCACGCCGCCGGCGAGCGGGCCTTCAAGGCCAAGCCCGGAATGGCCGCCATGGCCGCCAAGCTCAAACGCGGCGGCCGCCGCTCGCGCTACCGCCTGCGAAAACAGGTCGTCGAGCCGGTCTTCGGGCAGATCAAGCAGGCCAGAGGCTTCAGACAGTTCCTGCTTCGAGGCCTCGACAAGGTCAGAGCCGAATGGGCCATGATCTGCACCGCCCACAACCTCCTCAAGCTGGCGGCCGCCGCAACCTGAGCACCGCCTCTAAGCGTCTCGCCACGCCTCGCCGCTCGATCCGCGCCGCCCGCCAGCCCGGCCGCGATTACGGGGACGGGCTCCTAGCGCACTTTCAGCGAAAGTGGGTGCTGGTTTCGCGTCCGAAAGTGCGCCAACGCCTTGATTTAGAGCATGATTCACGGTTCAGACTGATTCAGTCTGAACCGATCATGCTCTACGCCGCCACGCCCGCCTTCAGCGTCTCGTCGAACAATTCGAGCATCTCGGTCCAGTGCCGCTCGGAGGCCTCGCGGTCGTAGGCGGGCATGTCCGGCGGGGCGTAGCCGTGGCGGGCGCCCTTGTAG
>JBAVNO010000371.1:0-3654 GCA_049691095.1 Alphaproteobacteria bacterium
CCGGCGCGGCGACCGACGCCCAGATCGGCGCCCTGCTCATGGGCATGCGGGTTCGCGGCGAAACGGTGGACGAGATCACCGGCGCCGCGCGGATCATGCGCGCCAAGGCCCACGCCATCGAGGCGCCGCCCGGAGCGATCGACACCTGCGGCACGGGCGGCGACGACGCCGGCACCTTCAACATCTCGACCGCGGCCGCCCTGGTCGCGGCCGCCTGCGGCGTGCCGGTGGCCAAGCACGGCAACCGCGCCATCTCCTCCAAATCGGGCTCGGCGGACGTGCTCGAGGCCCTGGGCGTCGCCATCGAGGCCGATCAAGCGGCGGTGAAGCGCGCGCTGTGGGAGAACAATTTCGGCTTCCTGCTGGCGCCACTCCACCACGGCGCCATGCGCCACGTCATGGCCGCGCGGCGCGAGCTTGGTGTGCGAACCGTCTTCAACCTGCTGGGGCCGCTCTCGAACCCCGCCGGGGCGCGGCGCCAATTGGTGGGCGTGTTCGCGCGCCAATGGGTGGAGCCCATCGCCCGCGTGCTGAAGAACCTCGGCGCCGAAGCCGCCTGGGTCGTTCACGGCTCGGACGGGCTCGACGAGCTCACCACCACCGGCCCGTCCTTCGTCGCCCAACTGAAGGGCGGAAGGATCTCCACCTTCGAGGTCACGCCCGAGGACGCCGGCCTGAAGCGGGCCCGTCCCGATGCGCTTCGCGGCGGCGACGTGGCGGCCAACGCGGCGGCGCTTCGCGGCCTGCTCGACGGGCGCAAGAGCGCCTATCGCGACGTCGTGCTGCTGAACGCGGCGGCGGCGCTGGTCGTGGCCGGAGCGGCCGATGATTTGCGTGGGGGCGCGGCGCGTGCCGCCGAGGCCATCGACACCGGGTCGGCGCGCGCCGTGCTCGACCGCCTGATCGAGATCACCGCCGGCGCGCTTCCCGCCCGCGGCAAATCACGCGGCGAATCACGGGGCGGATCACGGGGCGGATCACGCGGAAGCTCGCGGGCATGAGCGACGTGCTGGCCAAGATCTGCGCCGACAAGCGCACCCTCATCGCGGGGCGCAAACAGGCGAAGCCCGTCGCCCAATTGGAGCGCGAGGCGGCCGCCGCCGGCGAGCCCCGGGGGTTCCTCGACCGCCTCAAGGCCACGGCCGAAGGCGGTCGGTTCGCGCTCATCTGCGAGATCAAGCGGGCCTCGCCCAGCGGCGGCCTGATCCGGGCCGACTTCGATCCCCCGGCGCTTGCCAGGGCCTATGAGGCCGGGGGTGCCGCCTGCCTTTCGGTGCTGACCGACGAGCCCTATTTCCAGGGCCGCGACGCGGACCTGGTTGCGGCCCGGGCCGCCTGCGGCTTGCCGGTCCTGCGCAAGGATTTCATGCTCGACGCCTATCAGATCGTGGAGGCCCGCGCGCTGGGCGCGGACTGCATCCTGCTCATCATGGCCGCGCTCGACGACGAGACCGCCCGTGAACTGGAAGCCACCGCCATGGACCTGGGGATGGACGTCCTGGCGGAAGTGCACGACAAGCCGGAGCTCGACCGGGCGCTCCGCCTGCGCACGCCGATGATCGGGATCAACAACCGCGATCTCAAGACCTTGAAGACCGATCTTCAGACGACGGAGCGACTCGCCCGCGACGTGCCGGACGACCGGCTCCTGGTGGCCGAAAGCGGCATCCGGACGGCCGACGACCTGGCGCGCCTCAGCGCCGCCGGCGTGGATGCCTTCCTGGTGGGCGAGTCCTTGATGCGCCAGAATGACGTCGCCGCCGCGACCCGGACGCTCGCCATGGCGGCAGTTCCGGAACCGGCGGCGTCGCAGGGATAGATCGTAAGGAAACCCATGGCCAAGCTCACCCATATCGACGACAAGGGCCAGGCGCGCATGGTCGACGTCTCGGCCAAGGACGTGACCGAGCGCGTCGCCACGGCCAAGGGCTCGGTGATCATGAAGCCCGAGACGCTGCGCATGATCGAGGAAGGCCGGGCCAAGAAGGGCGACGTGCTTTCCGTGGCCAGGCTTGCCGCCATCATGGGCGCGAAGCGCACCTCCGATCTCATCCCCCTTTGCCATCCCTTGGTGCTGGACGCGATCGACGTGGACTTGGCCCTCGATCCGGCCCGAAACGCCGTGGACATCACCGCCACCTGCCGGGTCCGGGGCCGCACCGGGGTCGAGATGGAGGCGCTGACCGCGGTCGCCGTGGCCGCGCTCACGGTCTATGACATGTGCAAGGCGGTGGACCGCACCATGACCTTGACCGATATTCGCCTGATGAAGAAAGCGGGCGGCAAGTCAGGCACTTTCGAGGCGACCTGATGATATCGGTCGAGGAAGCCTTGACGCGCATCACGGGCGCGTTCGGGGTCTTGGACAGCGAACAGGTGCCATTGGGCGAGGCGCTGGGCCGGGTCGCGGCCGAGGACGTGACCGCCCGCGTCACCCAGCCTCCGGTGGCGGTTTCGGCCATGGACGGGTATGCGGTGCGCGCGGCCGATCTGGCGCAGATTCCCGCTGCGCTCGAGGTGGTGGGCGAGGCCCCCGCCGGCCGGGCCTTCGCGGGCCGGGTCGGGAACGGCCAGGCGGTGCGCATCTTCACCGGCGGTCCGGTGCCCGACGGCGCCGATTGCATCGTCATCCAGGAGAATACGGAAGTTCAAGGCGCCCGCGTCACCGTTAACGAGGGCGCGGAAAAGGGCCGCTTCATCCGGCCCGCCGGTCTCGATTTCAAGCAGGGCGACGTCGGGATCAAGGCCGGAAAAAGGCTCGGCCCCCGCGACATCGGCCTGGCGGCGGCGATGAACGTGCCGGTGCTGCGGGTGCGCCGCAGGCCCGTGGTCGCGATCCTCTCCACCGGCGACGAGCTGGTGGGCGTGGGCGAGACGGTGGGTCCCAACCGCATCATCGGCTCCAACGGGCCGGCGCTGGCCGCGTTCGTGGCCGCCAACGGCGGCGTGCCGCTCGAACTCGGAATCGCCGCCGACACGCCCCAATCCCTGCAGGACGCCGCCCGCAGGGCCGAGGGCGCCGACTTGCTGGTCTCCACCGGCGGCGTGTCGGTGGGAGCCCGCGACCTGGTCCAGGGCGCGCTGCAGGAGATCGGCCTCGAGGTCGATTTCTGGCAGGTGGCGATGCGACCGGGAAAGCCGCTCCTGTTCGGCCTTCTCGGCCGGCTGCCGATCCTGGGCTTCCCGGGCAATCCGGTCTCGGCGCTGGTGTGCGCGGTCGTGTATCTGAGGCCGGCGCTGGACGCGATGCTGGGGCGGGTGCGGGACGACCGCCGGGGAACGGCGCTCCTCGGGGTCGATCTTCCGGCCAACGACCACCGCCAGGATTACCTGCGCTCCCGCCTGTCGGTGGACGCAAACGGCAACCGCGTCGCCACACCCTTCTCGCGCCAGGACAGCGCCATGCTCGCTTTCCTGGCCGACGCCGACTGCCTCGTGGTGAGGCCACCGAAGGCACCCCCCGCCAAGGCCGGCGCCAAGGTTTCCATCATCGTGCTCGCCGACGCCGAATCCCGCTTCGATCCGTGACGCCGGCCACGGCCTACACGCTTACGAAAGGATATAACCCAGGGGTGCCATCGGGCTTGACGACGGGCGAGAACTAAACTAGAACATGGGCGTTATGTTTCGGTTTTGTTCTATCCCTAGGGGGCG